>DATNQN010000071.1 GCA_036703985.1 Leptolyngbyaceae cyanobacterium | reverse complement strand
TCCTACGTTCCCGCCATTAGCTCCTACGGTGTAAGTTCCTACGTTCCCGCCATTAGCTCCTACGGTGTAAGTTCCTACGAACAAGCCCTCAGTTCCTATGCTCTGAGTTCCTACGGTGTAAGTTCCTACGTTCCCGCCGTTAGCTCCTACGGTGTAAGTTCCTACGAACAAGCCCTCAGTTCCTATGCTCTGAGTTCCTACGGTGTTAGCTCCTATGGCGTTAGCTCCTACGTTCCTGCCGTTAGCTCCTACGGTGTAAGTTCCTACGAACAAGCCCTCAGTTCCTATGCTCTGAGTTCCTACGGTGTAAGTTCTTACGTTCCCGCCGTTAGCTCCTATGGCGTTAGCTCTTACCAAGTGCCAATTAGTTCTTACGCGGTCAGTTCTTATGCAGTAAGCTCCTACGAACAGGCAGTCAGTTCTTATGCACTGAGTTCCTATGCGGTAAGTTCTTACCAAGTGCCAGTAAGTTCCTACGCGGTCAGTTCTTATGCAGTAAGCTCCTACGAACAAGCTGTCAGTTCTTATGCTCTGAGTTCTTACGTTATTCCTTCTGGTGTAGGAATGTGGGCGCTTCCCACTGAGTCTGGGATCGGTATGTCTGGCGTTGGCTTCGCGGCTTCGATGCCTCCGATTCGTCCTCGCAAGTTCTGGTTAGTGGCTGATGCTGAAATTATCATTTACGGTGCTACCGAGCCAGATGCTCAACTGACGATCGGCGGACGCCCAGTTAAGCTAAATCCAGATGGCACATTCCGCTTCCAGATGTCCTTCCAAGATGGTTTACTCGACTATCCGATCATGGCAGTGGCATCTGATGGCGAACAAACTCGATCGATCCACCTCAGATTTAGCCGCGAAACTCCATCGCGCAACACTAACACTAAAGAAGAAGCTGTTTTAGAATGGCAAACTAAGTAGGTTATGACCTTTAAAGCAAAGTCATAGCTAAATGAAAAACCTTTCCTCTCCCCCGCCAACCGTCGGGGGCTTCATTTTTCTTAATAGATAAGCTGTCACGCATCTAAACTAGTTATTGAGGTCGCAGGGGAACTTCGGGAGCAGGGGAGAGGATTAGAGATATTTCTTCTGTTTCCCAATCATCAAATTTAAAAGCGGAACAGCTTATGACACCAGCAGAAATTAATCTTTCTTTAGAAGAAGTTTTTGGCGCATCGGTTCAGAAAATTCCTCCCAACTCTTGGCAGGTAGAGACGCCTAACTATCGATTGTTAGTTTTGTTATCAGATGATTTATCTTGGTTGCGAATCCTCGTGCCGATTGTATCTGCTCTAGACGCTCAACCTTTTTTCGAGCAGTTGTTAGAAGCTAACTTTGATGAAACTCAAGAAACTCGTTACGCTCTACAGCAAGGTGTTTTGTGGGGTGTATTTCAGCATGATTGCCGGAGTTTGGAGAAAAAAGATTTTTCAAGTGC
Source organism: Leptolyngbyaceae cyanobacterium (assembly GCA_036703985.1). Lineage (GTDB taxonomy): Bacteria > Cyanobacteriota > Cyanobacteriia > Cyanobacteriales > Aerosakkonemataceae > DATNQN01. The sequence continues at coordinate 260,345 of DATNQN010000071.1, read as the reverse complement.
GATCGCTCGATTGCTATCCTTACGGGAAAAAGGTTTAAAAGATTCTTTTAACCAGCTGGTTGAAAGCCGCGTCCGTCAAATTATTCAGGCTGCTAAGTTACGAGGACAGTCCCTAGAAGCAACGCTGCAAACTCTCGATCGCTTTTACGAAGAGGGTTTAATGGGAGATATGGAGCAAAAAGCAGCATCTCGCGAAGAGGTTTTGGCGGCTTGGCGATATCAACTGGAACGTCTTTGGCATCAAGTAGAACCGTAGTTGTTAAAAGCGATGATTCTCTTGCTAAAAAATGGGAATTCTCCTCTTCTATAGCCCCTAATCCCTAGTTCGTAGCCCCTAGCCCCTAATGGATATCGTTGAAATTTTAAAACAGGACTACCAAAGATTTCCTTTAGACCAAACCTACAGCATCTATGCCGAAGATGTTTATTTTGAAGACCCGCTCAACAAATTTCGCGGCATTGAGCGCTATAAAAAGATGATCGGGTTTATCAGTAATTGGTTTATTAACCTCAAACTAGATTTACATGATATTAGTCGAGAGGATGATGTAATTGAAACTCGTTGGACGTTAAGTTGGAATACACCGCTGCCTTGGAAACCCCGGATTACCATTTCTGGCTGGAGCGAGTTACGCCTCAACGCAGATGGAGCGATCGTTTCCCATATCGACTACTGGAACTGCTCCCGCCTCGATGTTCTCAAGCAGCACCTTTTTACTTTAAATAGTCGATAAATAGTCGATAAAGTAAATAAATGTAAACAATTCTCAGGCAGACAGAAGATGCGTTTAATCCTGATGACCGGTAAAGGCGGGGTGGGAAAGACATCGGTAGCAGCTGCTACTGGTTTGCGTTGTGCTGAACTTGGCTATAAAACTTTAGTGCTGAGTACCGATCCCGCTCACTCTTTGGCAGATAGCTTTGATATGGAACTGGGACACGAACCCCGCTTAGTGCGATCGAACTTGTGGGGTGCAGAATTAGATGCTCTTGTAGAATTGGAACAAAACTGGGGAGCAGTCAAGCGTTACATTACTCAAGTTTTACAGGCGCGAGGGCTCGAAGGCGTCCAAGCTGAAGAATTGGCCATTTTACCCGGTATGGATGAAATCTTTGGCCTGGTGAGAATGAAACGGCACTACGATGAAGGTGAATATGATGTCTTGATTATTGACTCAGCACCAACCGGAACCGCCCTCAGATTATTAAGTTTACCGGAAGTCAGCGGCTGGTATATGCGGAGATTTTATAAGCCTCTGCAAGGAATATCCGTAGCGCTTAGACCTTTTGTTGAACCTATTTTCAAACCAATTGCTGGTTTTTCTTTGCCTGATAAAGAAGTAATGGACGCTCCTTATGAATTTTACGAACAAATAGAAGCACTGGAAAAAGTATTAACTGATAATACCCAGACTTCCGTGCGTTTAGTCACTAATCCCGAAAAAATGGTGATTAAAGAATCCTTACGCGCCCATGCTTACTTGAGTCTTTACAATGTCGCTACAGATTTAGTAGTAGCAAATCGAATCATTCCTGAAGAAGTGACCGATCCCTTTTTCCAACGCTGGAAAGAAAACCAACAGCAATATAAACAAGAAATACATGATAACTTCTTGCCTTTGCCAGTGAAAGAAGTACCCCTCTTTTCTGAAGAGATGTGTGGTTTGGCAGCGCTCGATCGCTTGAAAGACCTCCTGTACCGCGATGAAGACCCCACCCAAGTTTATTATCGGGAAACTACCGTGAGGGTAGTGCAAGAACAAAATCAGTACATTTTAGAACTTTACTTGCCAGGAATCGCCAAAAACCAAATTCAATTAAGCAAAACAGGCGATGAATTGAACGTGAGAATTGGCAATCATCGTCGCAATTTAGTGTTGCCTCAAGCTTTAGCGGCTTTGCAACCTTCGGGTGCGAAAATGGAAGATGATTATCTAAGGATTCGGTTTGCTGAGGCGGTGAAAGTTTAGGATTTAAAAATTAACAATTCAAACATTTAATCCGGAAAAAACAAATGAGTTGACGGCAATTGCTGTCAACTCATTTTTATTAAAGCAGAAAGGAAATTGCTGCCCAAATGCACTACCCTGGAAATTGTTTAAGTAGATCATCTCCTGGAATAATTGTGCTTAAGAAAATATAGTCGTTGTTAAGCTGATAACGCCTGTCTTGTTTAACAATCCTCATGAATTGTCTGTGACCGTCTCGAGTTCGCCCCACCAAACAGCCAGCACTGGCTAAGCCAATGTTGCTGCGCGGTAGATCGTATCCCCAGTGCTGATTAATACCGAAGTATCCTTCTTCGATATTATCTCCCGATCGCATCATATCTTTATTGGCATCCCTATACACTTTCACCTGCCCCACCTGCACTAAAGCTTCGTGAGGCTCTGAATTACCGTGCGTACCTACTCGCCAAGCTTTGAACTGCCCGAAAGCAATCCGGGCGGCTCCTTTGTCATTCATCGGATTATAGGTATAGTAATAACCCGGTTCGGTAGTTGCTTCCCAGTTTGCAATTATACTAGGTCTTCCGTTGATGACCTCGATTACCATACGGCGATCGTTAAAATGGTTGGGCGGATCGGTATTTAGTTTGCCATTCGCATTCATTCCTTCCACATAAACAATGTTGTACTCTTTATTTGCGGTAGCGATTTGATAACCCCTTTTCTGCATATATTTAAGGATACGGCTAGCCAAATCGTTACCTAATTGCAGTTCGGGTTGCGGCAGCTGATCGGGGGAAGTTTCAATCAATTTTTTGGCTGTTTCTTGCCCCAAATAACCGTATTCGCTACACTTCGTTAGTTTCTGAAACTGTCTGAGAGATGCGGAAGAAATTGGGCCAAATTTTCCATCAACAGGCGCATCAAGAAGCCTCAGCCAAATCAGCACTTCTTGGATATGGGTGGCTAATTCTTTGTCAGCAGCTACTGCTTCAAAGCTGTATTCGAGTTTCTTTTGATAGAAGTCGTACAGGTTCATAGTTTTTCAGCCCGAAATAACTCCGTACCTTTTCTATTCACGAAAATCCATATTTTGGTCATACCAATGAGTAAAAAAGCCTCAACAAAAAACACCAATAGTAACCATAGGGGTTCTTTGTTTTTTTCTCTTTACCCACTTGCCGCAAAATATAGCCTCTCCAAATAGAAAAGGGACTTTTGCCATTAATGACAAGCAGTTTTTCGAGTCACTTCATATTTGTTCCGGAAATTTTCCTCGGATTCAAAATTTATTGAGTAGCCTGACGATTGGCTCAATATAGGATAAAAAACATTTTCTTTTATATAAAAATTAACTTACTCAAATTCACGATTGTCTATAGCAAATGAAAATGAGAACCAGACGGCAAAAGATTACAAAGTTGGTGAGATAGATCGACTACATAATCCTATCTACCCTTTAGCAGGATACACATCTATACGGAGCGAGGGGTAATTGTTACTTATAAAGTACGCATAAGCGATCGCTCTCTTCTCCACCAGCTAGCCACAAACTAACCGATCCTCTTGGAGAAAGAGCGATCGCAAATGTCGAACCGCTAATTTATCTAGTCAGGCTTCCGTTATTGTCGTTCAAATTGTTCAGTTGGTTATCAACTGCGCTCAGATAGTCATCATCTGCCAACATCTCAGATGAAAGCCGATTAGCTCTAACTGCACTAGACACCAAATCTCTAGCATCAATATCTCCGGTTTTATAGCCGTAAATTAAAGCTTGAGCGCTCGGAATACCTTGGTTTTTGAAGTAACCTTGATAAGCCATATAAACCAGGTCAAAAGGTGAAATTTGATAAGTAGAAGTAGAGGTATTACTTCTCATATTGGGAACGTTCTGCGGTGATTCAGCTAGAACAGCAGGTGCAGCAACACCAGACACTAGCATAACTGATAGTGTACCAATAATTAAATTTTTCATGTCACGATCTCCTAAATTTAGAATGAAAAACTCATTAACTACTTCTATTAATTACTATCTTGAAATAGCTAAATCAAAAAAACATCTAACAATTGGTGGAATGCTATAGATAGACTAATCATTGCTTAAGACTATGGGTGCATACATAAAAAAAATTGCAAGGAGTTCTATCCGATGAGAGAAAATAAGAGATGGATTTATCAAGCGACCTTTCGCTTGAATATACCGATCGCCAATTTTATTCAAAGAATCAATTATTCCACCTAAAATCAGTTGACACTTTTACCGCTACAATTGGATGAGATTGCTTTTAGCTAGTTATTCAACAAAATATCATCTATGGCTACAGAGATAGAACGAAAATTTTTACTGAAAAATGACCGATGGCGAACGCTTGCCACTGGTGTGATTTATCGTCAAGGATACCTTTCTAGAAAAAAAGAAGCCAGCGTTCGCATCCGTATAGCAGGGAATCAAGGGTATTTAACTATCAAAGGTTTAACTGTCGGCAATAAGAGAGCGGAATTCGAGTACCCAATTCCCGTAGAAGATGCGGAAATTATGCTCGATACAATGTGCGATCGGCCCTTAATTGAAAAAATCAGGTACAAAATTCAACAAAATGGCTTAATCTGGGAAATAGACGAATTTTTAGGGGAAAATCAGGGATTAATTCTCGCTGAAGTTGAATTGAAAGAAGAAAATCAGGTTGTTGAATTGCCGGATTGGATTGGCATGGAAGTATCCGACGATGCCAGATACTTCAATATTAATTTAGTGAAAGAGCCATTTAGTCAATGGAAGATACAGTAATGACACCAAAAGCTGCCCTTGAAAGGTTGTTTACCGATGAGCAAATTCAAGCTGATTGGTTTGCACCATCATTTTTAGCTCAGATACCAATTGCTCAAGTACAAAATATTATTCGTAGTTTACTAGCAGAATTGGGAAATTACCAAGAAATACAATCAAAAGAAACCGATTTTTTAGTAATTTTTGAACGTGGATTAATTCCTTCTAATATCGCTCTAGACGATCGGGGAAAAATTACTGGTCTTTTCTTTCATCCTCCTCGTTCTAAAGGAATGAGTTTATCAGAAGCAATAGAACAATTTAAAGCATTACCAGGTCAAGTAAGTTTACTGGTGATGGAAGATCGAGAAGAACTAATTGCTTTAAATGCCGATTTGCCTTTAGCAGTTGGTTCGGCTTTTAAGTTAGCTGTGTTAAACGCTATTCAGTTACAAATAGAATCCGGTAAAAAGAAGTGGCAAGATCTAGTTGAATTGCAGCCAAATTGTAAAAGTTTACCATCTGGTTTTCTGCAAACTTGGCCTGATAACTCTTTTTTGACAATCCAAACTTTAGCAGCTTTGATGATTTCGCAAAGTGATAATACTGCTACTGATAGCTTAATTTACTTAGTCGGAATTCCCAATATTGAAGAAATTACGCCCCGTAACCAACCATTTTTAACCACTCGACAAGCTTTCGTTCTTAAAAGTAATAAAAATTCTGAATTACTCAACCGCTATCGTTCTGGTAATGCAGAAGAACGTCGAATAGTTTTATATGAAGCCGATCGACAGCCCATACCCAATATAAATGATTTTAATTCAACTCCAAGTGCATTAGACGTAGAATGGTTTTTTACGGCGCGAGAACTTTTCAGTTTAATTGAAAAAGTTGCCGATTTACCTTTAATGAGTATCAATCCTGGTGTGGTAAATGCTAATGATTGGGAAAAGGTTGCTTTTAAAGGAGGTTCGGAAATTGGCGTGTTGAATTTGACGACTTGGTTAAAAGCAAAGAACGGTAAAACTTATTGTGTAGTGGGGACTTGGAATAACGATTCTGCTCTGGAAGAAACGCGGTTTATGAGTCTTTATGGTGGCGTGATTGAAGGTTTGAAGTAGGCTCGTTCTCGGATTGGGAGCGTTAAATTATGTAATGATTCATTAGTCATATCTCGTCGGTTAGATCGGTAGTGTAAGAAAGATGTTCTCTCATTATCTGTGTGAATCAGGGGTTAGGTTTTTACCGCAGATTAAGACAGATAAACGCAGATGGACGCAGATATCGCTAGGGAATAGGGGCTGGGGGTTAGGGGAAGAAGGTTTTCCTAATCAAGATTTCAGGGATTAAAAATCTCCTAATTGCTTGGCGGTTGCGATCGCCTAAAAAATCAGGGTAATTCAGGAAAACTCCCAAATTACCCCAAATTTAAATTAAAGGTGAGCAATTCCCATGATTGGGAATTAATTAAGCTAAAGCTGCCATTTTCACATCATTATTAGCCAGCAACTCTTGCAATTCTTCTGCATCTACCGTTTCTTTCTCAATTAGCATACTTGCCAACCGATCCAAAACTGCACGGTTGTTGGTCAAAACGTCTTTTGCTCTCTTATAAGCTTCATCTACCAGAGAGCGCACTTCGTCATCAACTACGGCGGCAGTTTCTTCTGAGAAATCGCGTTCGGCCATGATGTCGCGACCTAAGAACATATTACCTTGCTGACGACCCAAAGCTACTTGTCCGACGCGATCGCTCATACCAAACCGCATTACCATTTGACGGGCTACCCGCGCGACTTGTTGCAAGTCGCTAGAAGCACCGGTGGTTACTTCTTCTTCACCGAAGATCACTTCTTCTGCTACTCGTCCGCCTAACAGCATCGCCATCCGGTTTTGCAGGTAAGAACGGCTCAACAAACCAGAGTCTAACCGATCTTCGCTGGGAGTAAACCAAGTAATACCACCAGCTTGACCGCGAGGGATGATGCTGATCTTTTGTACTGGGTCGAAGTCAGGCATTAAAGCGCCGACGATCGCGTGACCGGCTTCGTGATAAGCTACTACGGCTTTGCGCTTTTCGCTCATTACTCGGTCTTTCTTCTCTGGGCCAGCCAATACGCGATCGATCGCGTCGTTGACTTCATCCATTGAGATTTCGGTTAAATTGCGACGCGCTGCTAAAATAGCTGCTTCGTTGAGCAAGTTAGACAAATCAGCCCCGGTAAAACCTGGTGTCCGACGGGCGATCTTATCGAGATCCACATCTTGAGCTAAAGTCTTACCACGTGCGTGGACTCTCAGAATTTCCGAACGTCCGGCAAAGTCGGGACGATCCACTACTACTTGACGGTCGAAACGACCGGGACGCAGTAACGCGGCATCTAATACATCTGGGCGGTTAGTCGCTGCAATAATAATAATTCCCGTATTGCCTTCAAAACCATCCATCTCGGTGAGCAACTGGTTGAGGGTTTGTTCCCGTTCGTCGTTACCACCACCTAAACCAGCACCCCGTTGGCGACCGACAGCATCGATTTCATCAATGAAGACGATGCAGGGGGCGTTAGCTTTTGCTTGTTCAAATAAGTCGCGGACGCGAGAAGCACCCACACCGACGAACATTTCCACGAATTCCGAACCGGAAATCGAGAAGAAAGGTACGCCAGCTTCTCCAGCTACCGCACGGGCTAGCAGGGTTTTACCAGTTCCGGGAGGGCCAACTAGCAGTACGCCTTTGGGAATTTTTGCCCCAACAGCAGTAAAGCGATCGGCATTTTTTAAGAAATCAACTACTTCGTTTAATTCCAGTTTGGCTTGGTCAATTCCAGCCACATCCCCAAAAGTTACTTGAGTTTGGGGTTCCATTTGCACTCTGGCTTTTGATTTGCCAAAGTTCATTGCTTGCGATCCCGGCCCATTTTGAGCACGACGCAGCAAAAAGAATAAACCAACCAACAGCAGAATGGGGAAAAACAGGCTGCTGAGTGCCCTTAGCCAAAAGGCGTCATCGCTGGGAGGTAAAACTGCAATATCAACGTTGTTTTTAGTCAGGTAATTAAAAAGTTCGGGGTCATTAGGAAGATTGACTATCACTTTATCGCCATTTGGGGCAGTGACGCGGGCGGTAGACCGATCGGCACTAATACTGACTCTTGATATTTGTTTGGCTTCGACTTTCTGGAGGAACTCACTGTAACGCCAGGTTTCTCTGCTTTGGGGCTGCTTGTCAAAAAAAGCTGTTGCCAAAGCTACCACTACTAGCGCTAGCAGTGCGTACAGCCCTGCATTTCTCCACTGTTTATTATTCACTCTCGGTCAATCCTCCTGGGATGTATCGTTATGAGGACTAGTTCTAATTAACTTATGTTAATTTATTTTAACCTATCTGAGAAAATGGCAACCGATCGGGGAAGATCTGCCTTAATTTTTGGAAACAATTATGAGAAGGGCATGGGGCATGGGGCATGGGGCATGGAGCGTTGGTAATTCCCTCTCCTTCTGAAGTGCTTCTCACGATCGTATGGATGGGAACGATTTGGACGACGCTATTGCTGTAGCCTACAGCCTCAAAGCCTTGGACTAGTTTGTGATTCCAAGGTTCTTCTTCTACTATTTCATGGTGGCTTTTCAGCGCATCGATCAGTTGGCTTCGCATTAGTCCCGGTAGAATTCCCTGTTTTAAGGGTGGCGTCCACCACTTACCATCTTGCCATCCCCACAAATTTCCCGTGCTGGTTTCTAACCAGTTGCCATCTTCATCTATTAATATTGCTTCTTTCGCTCCGTACTTTTGCGCTCTATTTAATGCTAGCCAAGCCGATAAGTAGTTGCCAGTTTTGTGTTCTGGTAGGCAACGACGATATTCTGGCGCTTCTGCTAGCCAAGCGACTATGCCAAATTGCTGTCTTTCTTTTAAGTCGGTTGGTAAATATCGCCCGGTAATTAATTCTCGTCCGTCAGGAAAAATTGTTATTCGCAATACCGGAAAGTGGGTTTTTAACGCTTCTGCACCAATCTTGACTCTCTCCCAGTCTGGCATTTGCCACTCGAATTGCTTGATGCTGTGACGAATGCGATCGCAATGTCCTGCCCAATTCGTCCAACTACGATCTAATGAATTTTCGTAAACCCGTAGCGTTGTAAAAACTGTTGCTCCGTAAAGCAGTCCCGGATCGTCTATTGCTAACTCGATCGCTCTTGCTTCTACTAGTTGGCCACTATACCATAGTTGTTCTTTCATTGAATTAAAAGATGAACTTTTTTGCCAACTTTTGCTTGTATTTGCCAAACATTTATAGTATCTTTAATATAATGGGATATTTGCAAAAATTTTATTTTGAATTAGATTCTCATTATATTAAGAATATACCCTAATTCCAGCAAAAAGTCTAGATGGTTTGCCCATCAAATATTAATCAAAAAATTAATATTTCTGAACCTCAGATCGATCGCCAGCATCAACTAATTAGCCCAAGAACGTAGCAAGTTAAACAAAGTTTCTAAGAAATTTTCCATAGAGTTATTTTGGCTAAGGCGCAGTTTGCCCCACTCAGCAGCAGTCTGAGAGTTAATGTCAGACAAAGTAGGAAAGATCGTAGAGAGATTAGCCAGCGCCTTAATTTTGATGCGTTGTGTCATTGCCAAAGCGATCGCGTAAATCAACTCGCTCGCTTGTGGGCCAACCAAATGAGCGCCCAGGATTTCACCATTACGAAGCACGATAATCTTACAAAAACCTGTAGTTTCTCCCTGCATCTGCGCCTTATCAATAGTTTTGAAATAGCGGCGTAAAACCAACACATCATCTCCGTAGCGACTTCTGGCTTGTTCCTCAGTTAAACCCACTCGTGCTAACTCCGGATCGGAAAAAATAGCCCAAGGAATATGGCGATAATCTACTTTGAAAAGTGGAAAGAAAAGCATATTCTTGAGAGCGATGCGGGCTTCGTAATTAGCGACGTGAGCAAAACGATAACCGCCTAAAACATCACCGCAGGCGTAGATACGCGGGTTAGTAGTTTGTAATTTTTGATTAACTTTAATGCCATAGCGATCGACCTTAACACCCGCCCCTTCCAAATTCAAAGATTCCACATTCGGTTGCTGAGCGATCGCCAATACGATTTCATCACCGTCGATCGCTTTATCGCCAGCTTGAACCCATTTTTTATCGTCGATCCACTTAACTTGGGTAACTTGATGTCCGGTGAGAACGCGCACTCCCTCAGCTTCCAACTGCGCTTGCACTAGAATAGATGCTTCCGGGTCTTCTTTGGGCAGAATATGAGCATTGCTAACCACTAAGGTAACGCGAGAACCCAAGCGGGCAAAGGTTTGAGCTAATTCGATCCCCACCGGATCGCCACCGATAAAAATCAAACTTTTGGGTAGATCGGAAGATATCTTTTGCTGCCAAATCGTTTCCGGAGTGAGAAAACCAGTACTTTGCAATCCGTTAATTTCTGGAATCACCGAACGAGATCCCGTGGCGATCAGGTAAGTGCGCGATCGCAAAATTTGCTCGTTTACCACAAAACCAAAATGAGGCTTGCGACAAAACTCACCTTCACCAAAAATCACATCTACTCCCAAAGAAGCTAGAACCGCCGGGGAGTATTGTTCGTCGAGGGCAGAAACCACACCTTTTGCCCACTTGAGGGCGTCAGCGAAGTGTACTCCCAGCACGCGATAAGATTCTTCTGAAGGTTCCCATCCCACGCCAAATGATGGTGCTTCCTGCATTTGATGGGCAACTCGTCCCACCTGGGTTAAGGCTTTACTATATTTAGATCCGGATTCTAACCAAGTTGTGCCTGATAGCTGAGATGCTACCAAGGCAACGCGGGCTTTTAAATAAGTCGCAGCGATCGCAGTATAAAGTCCGGCAGGGCTTCCCCCGATCGCAACTAAATCATAGTCAACAGCCATAGAATTTTAGATTTTAGATTTTAGATTGGGGAAAAATGAAGTCAGGAGTCAGAATTCATAATTCAGGAGTCACAAAATTTCCTCTTTCCCCCTAGCCCCTAGCCCCGCATCTCCTCACAAATTGCTGCCAATCCCTCAAGGAGGCGTTGGTTTTCAGAAAACGATCGCACGGCGACGCGAAAATAGCGATCGCCCAATTCAGGAAAGCTGAGGCAGTCACGAATTAAAATTTGGCTTTGTTTGAGTAACTTTTCTTGAATCAGAGAACTCGATCGAGAAGACTGCACCAGCAAAAAATTAGCTGCACTGGGAAAAGGATGTAATCCCGGTAATTGAGATAAACCAACAAAAAGTTGATTTCGCGCCTCTTCTAGCCAGTGTCGAGTTTGCTGCTCGAACGCCCGATCTTCAAGGACGGCGCAGGCAGCGGCAGCAGCTAAAACGTTGACTGGCCAAGGATCGCGCCACTGCTGCCAGCGTTGTAAGCGATCGGGATGAGCGATCGCGTAACCCAATCGCAAACCGGGTAAGCTATAAAACTTGGTCAAGCTTCGCAGAATCACCAAATTAGGATATTTCTCCACCACTGATATCAAACTTTGTTCTTTTTCAGCAGGCAGAAAATCCATAAATGCTTCATCGACTACCACCAAACCAAATCGATCCAATACAGGCAAAATCGTTTCTCTGAGAAACAGCACGCCTGTGGGATTGTGAGGATTATTTAATAAGAGAGCGCGATCCCGATCACCCATTGGCAAGAAATCGGGAATGGGCAATTTTTCATACCATTGTCCATCCCCTTGCTTTCCTAGTTCTACCTGAGAACACCACTCAGCATTTACCAAAGGACACTTAACAAGATTCGTAGTAAATGTATTGAGTGCCCTTAAGTAATCGCCGAAAGCTGGCGTTACCAAGTAAATAGTCTCAAATCGGGACAAATCCCGACCAGCCCAAGTCAGTAATTCAGCAGAACCATTACCGGGCAGAATCCACTCAGGCGGTACATCGTGTATCCGAGCAAGACACGCCCGCAGGTTCTGATAATTGGGGTCTGGATAAACTTTCAAGTCTGCCAGATGAGCCTGAATCGCCAACAAAGCCGATTCAGGCGGCCCCAACGGATTGATACTGGCCGAGAAATCAAGAATAGCATCGGGAGAACAGCCTGCCAGTGCAGCTGCCCAAGCTAAATTCCCCCCATGCAGCGGTCGATTAGACAATAAAGTTGTCCCTGTGAAACTATGAATTTTGTGGTGCGACCTTTTCCTTGAACAGTTTGCCAGGAGAAAAGGCAGGTACTGTAGTGGCTGGAATTTCCATCTTATCGCCTGTTTTGGGATTGCGGCCTTCACGAGCTTTTCTTACCCGAGGCTCGAAAGAGCCAAAGCCCACCAGCGTAACTTTGTCACCGGAGGACACTGCTTCTACGATCGCTTCCAGCGCAGCAGTCAGAACAGCATCAGCTTGTTTTTTAGTGACATTAGCTTTGTCAGCCACTACATCAACTAATTCGCCTTTGTTCATTTTGTTGCTCGAACTCCTTAAAAATTTGGTTTTCGTGATTTGTAAGCCCCATCCAACCGGAGTTGGCTTGGGGCATTTGAATGATCCAAAGTCTCTGATAGAAGACCAGGGCATTCTGCTCTTGAGCCTAGCGTCAACTTAAAATCGCTGAAATGCTCATCAAAGCGAAGTTTCACTGCCCTATTCTAAGGTGTACTTGCCGAATATGGATAGACGAAACCTTTAAGATATATGGATTTGAGGAATTTTTTACTCTTGTGGCAGTTGGAAACCCAATTTTTTGTATTGCTACGTTACAAATAATCGAGTTTTCAGATGGCTATTTCCCAGTGGTGAAGAAATTGTAGGTTAGGATTGCGATCGCGAAAATCCGATCTTGACCCCTTGTCAACAACACCTGAACCAGAAACCCGGTTTCTTGAAGAAACCGGGTTTCTGTTGCACCTCACTTACCCGAACAGCCCTATACCAAGTAGTAGGAGAAACAAAACAATTCCACTACCTACTACCTACTCCCATTATTATTTGCTGGCGGATTAAAACCACCCCGTTGCAGCATTTGCTGTACTTCTGGACTGGGCCTATATCGGTAACCAAAGGGAGCACTACCAGAATCATCGATAATCTGAGGCGTTACCAAAGCAATCACCTCGTTGCGCTGGTTAAATCGACTCGTACTCCTAAATAAAGCACCGATAATCGGAATATCACCCAATATAGGTACTTTATTAATCGTCGTGCGGTCTTGATCTTGAATAATTCCTGACAAAATCAATGTCTGACCATCTCGCATCCGGATTTGTCCGGTTTGCAGATCCCGTCTGGAAAGCAATGAAATTGTCACGGTACCGCCGATACCGCCTCCTATCTCTGATGTAGTACCCGGTAGCGTCACACTGGGATTTATGTTTAGAGTAACAAAGCCGTTATCGTCAATGCGATTAACTTGCACCTGAAGAACTAAACCAACAGTGTCTTTTTGAGTTTGTACCGTGAAAGTAGCATTATCGCCAGTACCTTGTTGCTGAACGGTTTGGTTAACAATTACTTCCTGACCTAAATTTACCCTCGCCGTCTCACCTTCTTGGATTACGAGCGTCGGATCGGTCAAAATCTTAGCATTTCCACTAACTACCTGCGCCCGCAATGCTGATAAAAATCGCGTGGGGAATTGGAACAGAGTAGGGAGCGAGTATGTAAGCCGTCCCTGCTGGTCTATACTGTTGACACCTGGTTGAAAAGGGTTGACGTTAGTACCAAAAGGTGGGCGGGGTAATACCCCTGATTGCAAAAGAGGGCTTCCAAAGGACTCAGGAGCAGCCGTACTGCGGCCAAACGGAGCCTCTGGTTGAGCATCCAAAAATCCATCCCCTGTTATAGGACTGTTAATAACAGGTGGGCTAAGTTGGCTGCCTCTTGTCTGGTCGGCTGTAGGTGGCCGAACACCGCCAGTATTAACTGTTGCCGCCCCTTGGTCAATTGAAAAGAAACTACCACCTATCCCGAAAGAGAAGCTGGTACCAACGGTATCAGTGTTATTTAAATTGACATCAATAATTTTCACGTTTACTGCTACTTGCCGACGGCGGGCATCCAGCTGACTTAAAAAAGCAGAAGCAATTTCTACTTTCCGAGGGTCGCCTACTAAAGTAATCGAATTAAGTCGCTGGTCTGCCAACACGGATAAACCGGAAAGGATTAAGGGGCCATTTCCCCTCTGCGCCCGGAGTACTTTAATATCGGGTTCTCTAATTTCTACAGTCCGAGCAGCGGCACCTTCACCAATGGTTTGGATTTGCACTCGCTCGATAGGAAGTTGAGTTTCTGCCCCTTGAGCAGTCAGAAAGTTAGCTGCTGAAGCAACGGGAACCTGGTTGAGTCGCAAACTCCGCACTACGAGATTGCTGGCAGCTTCCGGTAAATTGCTACCCACAAATACCGTGCGGTTTTGACGGTTAGCTTGTAAGCCAGTAATCCGCAAAACCGTATTGAAAACATCTTGTAGAGGTTCGTTTTCAATATCTAAAGAAATCGTGCCGTCTAGGGAAGTGCCAGCAGGCGGTTGGCCTTGGCCACCAGACTGTTGAGCTTGCCCTGGTGCGCTTGCTCCCTGATTACCGATAAATACTACGTTGACGTTAGCAGCACGACCCAGTAGCGTTAAAACTTCTCTTACTGGGGCATCTCGCAGTAACAAACGGGGGATGCGCTCGTTCGTACCAATGTCAATTACGCTGCCAGAAGGGTCTAGTTCGGAAACTGCAATATCACCGACTGGGGGAGCAACTGCTCTGGGTAAGAAAGGTGGCGCTGGGCTGACGGGTTGCACTGTACCGGCAGATGGTGCGGGGTCGCCTGCTCTATCGTAAGTAATTTGAGGATTGGGAACCAGTGGTGTTTGGTTGGCTGGTAATTGAGCAGTGGGAGTTTGTGCGGTTGTATTCGGTGAAGTTGGGTTGGCTTGAGTACTGGGACTATTAGCTAGGGAAGGTAAAGTGTTGGGAACGGGAGAATTAGCAGCTCTATTATTCGCGTTTGGACCGAAATTAAAAGTAATCGCTTCTCCTTCTCGATTGGTAAGTTCTCCAGCGGGGGCGTTATTGGTACCGGTGACAATAATCCGGACGCTATTGGCATCCAATTGGCTGACCGTCACCAAATCAATACCTGGCCCTGGTTTTTCTTTTCTTAGATTATTACCTTGGGGTAAGCGCAGTTGAGCATTTGTGATGTCTGCTACAAAGGCATTCCCACGATTGACTGTAAAAATTTGCGGGCGTTCGCCATCTTGAGTTTCTAGGATGACTTGAACGCCGTTATTAGTTTGTTCTACTCGTACTGCCGTTACTAGCGTTGCTGCCGCCCATACTGGTTGGCTAGCTAGCAGAACAGCCGTTCCTCCCATGAGTAGCCCAGCTAGTGCTTGATGCTGTTTCACCCTTTCCTCCTCACACAAGAATAATATTAGTAGCTTAGTGGCTGCTGGAAAGATGATAACTCTGTTTTCCCGATCAGAAGTTTACATCTTATTTTTATCGATGCAGCATCAACAATTATTTACTTTTTATTTAGCTGGCGATGGACTGGCCGATCCCGATGCTCCTGGGGTTGGGGTAGGAGCTACTAGTTTCTGTTCTTCGGGTGTCAGTGGTCTGAGTACCTGGAGTTTAAAGGATGTGGTGATTTTAGTTTCTGGGTTGCCGATGGGGAATATCTGGCCGTCTCGTCGTTCGATCGGTATTCTTTGATTTTGTTCGGCGATCCCCGATTTCAATTCTTTGACAACTGCTAAAGATTTTTGCCGTTCCAAATCAATCAGAAATAGCCTGGTTTGATCGAAGCTTCCTTCCATTTGAACGTTGAAAACTTGACGAAATACTTTATTATTGACTTGCGCTCCTAAAGAGTTATCGTTGACTATTCCAGAACTTGCCAAATCTGGCTCGAATTTGGTAAGTTTTGCTTTTATTCTATCTTCGGGTAGATTACTATTTCTAGCTTCAATGCGTTTGTTGAGATCTAACAACAATGTATTTAAACTATCTGGATTAGCAAACAAAGCGGTAACTCCTGCTAATTCCCGTCTGGCTTTGATTTGATCTTCCTGAGCTTTCGCAATTTTTTGTTCTATTGCTCCTAATTGCGATAGTTCGTCCTGCTTTTGTTGAATTTGAGTTTTTAATTCACCATTTTTTGCTAATACAGGCTGCACGAATTGTACGAAAAAGTAAATTGCTCCTCCCAAACCAGCAACAGCAACTAGCGCACCGATGACAGGAGGCGATAACTGGAGTCCGAAAATACTAGGATAAGCAGAGCCTTCTCCATTTTCTCCTTCTTGAGGTATGTAAGCGGAAGTCATTACTTAAGCACTCCTTTTTGTTTGAGGTTTTCGATACGACTTACTAATCCCAATGCACCCTTACTTTCTAATTCTGCTAACATATCGGTTGCTGGTTTTTCACTTAGATATGTTTCGATTTTAAATGATACTACTTGGGGTAATTTTGGTATTGGTTGAGAGCTACTGGATTGGTTTGGCCGAGCTTCATATAATTGAATGGGATTGTCAATCAAATTAGCTGTTACTAACCTGGTATCTTTGTCTTTAAAGAATGAGGATCTCTGTAATGTCAGCAGAAAATCATTTACTTTGCTGAAAGAGTTGGCATAACCAGTAATTTCTACTTTGTCTGTAGTGGGTGTTGTGACAACAGTTTGGGTACTAGTATTGCTAGGAGGTGGGGGGGGAGTATCCGGGGGCTTAGTTTGGCTAATGCCAGCAACTTGTACTCCGGCTGGAAGTTTTTCTCTCACATCTTGTAGCATGGCAGACCAAGGTTTCATCTGATTAAAGACGGTAGATAAATCTTGAGTCTGTTGCTGAAGAATTTTAGTTTCAGCAAGTATTTTGTCGAGATTTCCTTTTTTGGCAGCAGCTTGATCTACTAGAGCGGTTACATCGGCTAGTTGCTTTTCTAAGTTAGCAGTTTCGCTTTGTTGCCACAACCAAAAACCACCGACGGCGGCTGGTAAAATTACACCCAAGGCTACTCCTGCATACATCAGCAATCTATCGTTAACGGGGATGGATTTTTTGGCACCACCACCAGTTATTTGCTCTTTTGTTTGAAATTCGGGGCGGTCTTTGAGGAAATTAACTTCCAAACTGTACATTTTTTTAAACCTCTCTTAGTCCAAGTCCTAGTACAACTCCTAATCCGGGTCTTTGTACGGGAGGAATTTCTTCACTTACTTCTAAGGATAAAGCAGCAACCGGGTCTACTTGAGTAGTTGGCAAGCTCAACCGCGAGGTGAAAAATTCATCTAACTGTCCGATGCCGCCACCCGGTCCTGCTAATAACAATTGAGCTACTTCTAAATTGTTACTTTGATTGAGGTAAAAATCGATCGAGCGGCGCAATTCGTCGGCTAATTCTCCTAACACTCTTAGCATAGCGGCCATGCCTGGATTAAGACCAGTTGAACCTGTACGCACTGCATCGACTGGGGTGGTGGGAATGGTCATTCCTCTGAGTAATTCGGTGTTGCGAGTAGCTGGTAAATTCATGGCGCGGCTGAGGGCGCTTTGAATTTGGTACATTCCGATCGAAACGGTGCGAGAAAATTGGGGTACGCCATCGACTACTATGGCTATTTCCGTACTCTCGAATTCGATATCTACTAATACGGCAGCTTCTTGGGAAGAAAATTGTCTTAGTTGTTCTCTAATTGTCCGCAATAAGGCAAAACTATTAATTTCTAACACTTCTAGCTGTAATCCAGCTTGTTTAAATGTTTCTATGTAAGTATTTGTCACGTCTTCGCGGACGGCGGCTAGCATTACTTGTACTTTTTCGATACCGTCTTCATCGGTGAAAAAACCGAGTTTTTGATAATCGACATCGGCTTCTTCGCGAGGAAATGGTAGGTATAAACCAGCTTCGTGGTCTAATACCATACTTCTTAGTTCTTTGTCATCTAGCTCTGCGGGTACGGGAATAATTCTGACAATTGCTCCGGCTGCTCCCGGTATTGCACAGGCAACTCTAGTGGCTTTAATTTTTTTGTCTGCTAAGGCTGTCTGAATTAGTTCGGCCATTGTGGGTGGGTCGAGAATTTGGCCTTCTTGAAATACTCCTTCCGGAACTTCTACCGAGTGCAACGTTACTAGTTTAAAGCCCTGGCCTTGCTTACGCAGCTGGGCAATATTTACGCGGTCTGGGCCTAATTCAATGCCGAGTCCTGGCTTGCGCTTGGAAAACAGATTTTTCAGAGCGTCCACAGTTTTTGTCCGTTCCTAGTGATAAATTATGAGGCTGCGGCTAGAGCAAATCAGTAGTAGGCGATCGGTGACAATCTACCTGCTACCCAATTTAGTCTAGAATCGCCCTGTTTGTCAGTCGGCAGGGGAAAGGAGCTAGGGAAAGGGGAAAAGGAAAGAGAAGACAAAAGGTTGAGTAAAATAAAGTTTTTGTCTTTGTAGTTTCTTGCGTCCTTGAAAAAGCCAAATATACTTACGCAGTCTAGGGACGATCGAAGTTTCTGACTAGTTATAAAGTAATATCAATTCGATCGCAGATTATTTCGTAATGGGAATTCAGGTTTAAATGAGTCGATATAAGTCTTGGCAACGGTGGGGAATTTTTGCTCTTTTGGGATTAGTTCTTAGCTGGGCGGTCAGTTGTAGCACCGAGAACTTGAGCAACCGACAAGTTGCTGGTAACGATCGAGAAATAGAGTTTTGGACGATGCAGTTGCAACCGCAATTTACTGATTATTTTAAGGTAGCGATCGCAAATTTTGAAACGAACAATCCAGGGATAAAGGTGCGGTGGGTTGATGTTCCTTGGTCGGCGATGGAAAGTAAAATACTGACGGCGGTTTCGGCGAAGACTGCTCCTGATGTGGTGAACTTAAATCCGGATTTTGCTTCTCAATTAGCGGCTCGGAATGCTTGGCTGGATTTGGATGCAAAAGTTTCTAGCCAACAGCGTCAGAGCTATTTACCTAATATTTGGAAGGCGAGTACGCTGGAGGGAAAAAGTTTTGGTATTCCTTGGTATTTGGCGACTGATATTACTATTTACAATCAAAATTTGTTAAAGCAAGCTGGGCTTAGCAAAGCTCCGGCTACTTACGAACAGTTAGCAAGTTTTGCGAAACAAGTTAAGGAAAAGACGGGTAAGTATGCGTTTTTCGTGACTTTCGTACCGGGGGATTCGGCGGAGGTTTTGGAATCTTTCGTGCAGATGGGCGTGCCATTAATTGATGGGGAAGGAAAGGCGGCGTTTAATACTGCTGAAGGTAGGGCGGCGTTTCAGTATTGGGTAGATTTATATAAACAAAAATTGTTGCCGCAGGAAGTATTAACGCAAGGACATCGAAGGGCGATCGAACTTTATCAGGCGGGTGAGATTGCTTTGCTGAGATCGGGTACTCAGTTTTTGAGTACGATCGCGAAAAATGCTCCTGCGATCGCTGAAGTTTCTGCTACTGCTCCTCAGATTACTGGCAAAACTGGTAAAAATGGGGTGGCGGTGATGAATTTGGTGATTCCTCGCGATACAGACCAGCCTGATGCTGCGCTAAAGTTTGCTTTGTTCGTAACTAACGATGAAAACCAGTTGGCTTTTGCTAAGGCGGCTAATGTTTTACCTTCGACGGTGAAGGCGCTGGCAGATGTTTATTTTCAACAAGTTCCCGCTCGAGCTACGGCTGCGGATAAGGCACGGGTGGTGAGTGCGACTCAGATGAAACAGGCAGAAGTTTTGATTCCGGCGATGAAGAACGTCAAGCAACTGCAAAAGGTAATTTACGACAATTTGCAGGCGGCAATGCTGGATGAGAAGTCGGTAGATGCGGCGGTGACGGATGCGGCGAAGGAATGGGATGAGAGTGTGAAGGGGTGAGGAAGTGAGGGGTTACTGTTTTAGCAGACACAAACCCCTTGCTTTTTTAGGCAGTTTGTTTTAATCTTCTATTATGGAAATCTTTGCGCTCATATATAGTGTTTTAAATCACAATTATATACTTGACAATATAAAAATAAGGCAGTTTTTCTAAACTGTCAAGAATTAACAAAAAAATTGAGTTTTTAGGATAAACTTAGGGAGACTAAAAACAGCTTTTTTTGTGGCAAATGCCAAAGTAATTAACACAGTTTTAACTCTTATTTCACCAAACTTCGATCTTACACTCCATACCCTAAAGTGTCACGGCATGAATTTTCTGGAAATAGGCAATGGGGAATGGGACTCCCCTTTTAAGTATTTACTAATTTTGACAAACAAGATTGAGATTATTTATCCAGGTTATAGGCGAAAAAATTTCCTACATTAGGGAACATAGGATGGGGATTAGGAATAAACTCAACTCGAAAGCGATTTTCGGTAAACAAATCAGCCAGTAATCCTAGCGTATACTTTTCAATTCCTGGCATCTTGGCAATAGGAGGGATATTTTCCATCAAGTGATATTCACCAGCGATGAAAGCTATATTTTTGAGTTGTTTGGATGTCAACAAAATGGGAAATTCGCTGCCTTCACAGTCAATTTTCAAAATGCGAACTTCGCGATTATCGATAATTCGATCGAGTCCTATGGTGGTGACGGGCGATCCACTTTCAGCCATCACATTTCCCACACCAGTGTTGATTCCTAGTGGGTCTAGGCCACCGGGCAACATTTGGCGGTGACCGCTATTATAAAGTACGATCGGTTGCTCGATATCCGATCGCCAAACAGCATGATGACGGACATCTACATTTGTATGGGCAAGATTACGTTGAGCTAATACCATATTCTCAGGATTTGCTTCCAAGGCAATGATATTTCGAGAACCTCGCTGCCAACACAAATAGGAAAAAGATCCGATGTGCGCTCCTATATCAATAATCAAATCGTCTGGTTGGAGTTCTTCTGGCACTCGATACTCATTTTCTTGGTAAACGTGCCTAAAGACTACTTCATCAATGCTATTTGGTCTAAATTCAAAGGCGGCTGTTTTCATGGGTGATGTGGGTGAATGAAAGGAAAAAATCGGTTTTCCTGGAGAAATAAATGTATATTGCCCAATTAAGAATATCGTAAAACGCGATCGAATTTGACCGAAATTAGGATAATTCAAGCTCTGTTATTCTAAGATTGCTTTCGGCTTATGCTAGTTTACCGCCCATAACTGGGTTTCTAATTTCGATTCTGAGAAATCTGTAAGAAATGTCCGATTAGATAAAGAGAACCGCACAAAACGATTAAAGAGGGAGGGGATGAGATGGCAGCTTGTAAACCGGAAATCAGATCGGGATGAGTTTCTACTAAAGTTAAATCCGGACAGACATGACGAGCGAGAGTGGCTAATTCTTCTGGATCAGCAGAACTATGGTCGGGAACTGGGACTAAAAATAATCGATTGCATGGTCGGAGTAAAGCTTGAAAGATATCGGCATGGTCTTTAGTCGAAAGCATTCCCATTACCCAGGTAATAGATTGAGAATTTAAGGTATCGACATATTGACGAAGGGCGATCGCAGAAGCAGGATTATGAGCGCCATCTATTAATAATGTACGATTTTGCCAAGTTATCCACTGCATTCTTCCCGGCCATTTAGTTTTTCTCATACCAGAAACGATCGCCAGTTGGGAAATCTGCCAACCTTGTTGTTGAAGAATTTGCACAGATGCGATCGCCAAAGTAGAATTAGCCAGTTGAATATCTCCCGACAAAAGTAAAGGATATTCAATTCCTTGATATTCTACCCATCTTTCCTCTTTCCTCTGCGCTCTCTGCGCCTCTGCGGTTAGTAACTCTTTAGCTGGTGCGGGAAAAACCGCCCGACAACCTAATTCTTCTATTCTTTTTTCCACCACAGCTTTTGCTTCTGGCGGTAAATTTCCTACCACAGTCGGACAACCCGATTTGAGGATACCGGCTTTTTCTCTAGCGATATCTGCTAAAGTAGGGCCTAAAACTTGCCAATGTTCGCGACTAATCGAAGTAACGATCGTCACGAGAGGGCGATCGCAAACATTCGTCGCATCCAATCTTCCTCCCAATCCCACTTCGATTACTGCCACATCTACTTTTTGTCGAGCAAAATATAACCAAGCAGCAGCCGTAATCACCTCAAATTGAGTGGGAGATCCTTCATTTGAGTTAATCGCCGATTTGACTTCTAAAAGCAATTGTTCTAACTCATCCAATGAAATGGGTTGTTCGTTTAAACAAATTCGTTCGTTCCAATCAACTAAATGGGGAGAAATATATCGTCCGACTCGATAACCCGCCTCGGTGAGAATAGAAGAAAGGTAAGCGCAAACAGAACCTTTCCCATTAGTACCCGCTACGTGAATCACGGGTACTTGATGATGGGGATTACCTAAATCGGCAAGTAGTTTTTGAATGCGTTCTAATCCGAGATGGACGCCAAAGTGTTGAAAAGAGTTCAGAATATTATCAACGTTCACGTTTATGTTACCAAATTCAAATTTTGCCATCAAAAATTTATGCCAATCGATCGTGTTTTCTCAATAGGATTTGACTGTTAGACAATAGCTTTTAATTGAAAAGCTTGTTCGTTGAGCTTTTCTACCCCGGATTTAGTATACCTAATCCCAGCAGCAGTTTCGGCAACGCTTTGGTTAAGGCTATTCATAGCGTTTACGATTTCTTGGATCGCAGATGCTCGTTCTTTAACATTTACAGAAATGTTTTGATTGCTAATAAAAACATCATTGGCTGCTTGTCTGACCCCTTGAAAAGTATCGGCTGCTTTAGTAGCAATTTTCAAACCAGTTTCGAGAGTTGTCGCAGCTTCTTCTGTTGCTTGAATTGTCGATTTAATTGCATCTTGAATTTCCGGAACGATCGCATTAATTTTTTGAGCCGCATCGCGGCTTTGGTCTGCTAATTTGCGAATTTCCGTTGCTACTACTGCGAAGCCCTGACCGTGTTCGCCAGCCCTGACTGCTTCTACTGCTGCATTTAGGGCTAGCATATTAGTTTGATTGGCTAAATCGCTAACTAAATTCGCCAAAGTAGAAATATTTCCGATTTGATAGGTTCGATCTTCTAAGCGCTGGCTTTGTTGAGAAATTACCTCTGCTTTTTCTTGCAAACTTATCATACCTTGGAGGGTTTGCCTGAGTAAATTTGCACCTTCCTCTGCTAAAGTTAAAGCTTGACGGGCACCAGTTGCTACATTTTCTGCCTCCCGTGCTGTTTGTTTAGAGGCAGTACTAATTTGTTCGATGGTAATTGCAGTGTTATTCACAGCAGCAGACTGGGAAGCGGTAATTCTTTCTTGTTGTTCGAGAGTAGAAAAAATTTGCAAAGAAAACTCGGAGATATTATATGATAATTGTTTAATTAATTCTACCAGGCGTTTGAGGCGAAAGTATCCTAACGGGATGACTAAAGCCAAGGATAAGAAAATTATCAATCCAGCCATCGTTTTAAATTGCTCGATCGCTGCAAAAACTTTGCTTTTTTCGGTTTGATAAATTAGTACTAAGCCTTGCTTGTGTTCGGGAAAGGTCGGGATTGGGTGATAGGTGATGATATACCGAGCTAATTTAGTGTTATGACCTTGATTGCCGCTGAGAATTTCTTGGCTAATCTGCAAGGGATAATCTTTATCTAATTTTTCGTTAGTTTTGAGGTCGAATCCCCATTCTTTACTGGGATTTGGATGGTAGATATAATAGCCGTCTTGATTTACGAGTAATGCTTGAGTGTCACGATCGATGTTGGCTTCTCTAATAATTTTAATGAATTCGTTAGCCAATAAATTGGCTATCACAACTCCTTTCGTATTACCTGCCGAATCGAAAGTTGGGGTAGCGTAACGAATTACTGGTTTAAAAGGGCGCTCTATTTGGCCTCGTTCTTGGTTTAGTTCTACAGGTGAAACGTAAATTTTGTTTAAACTTAATTGTATTGCTTTAATAAAATAGTCGCGGTCGGATTTATTTTGCATTTGCGATCGCGAAATAATCTTAATATTAGCACCGTCGGAATCAACTCGTACCATTTCTTGACCGTTCTCGTCTAAATATCGCAGTTGCATATAATAAGGTTTCGCCTGCATGAGCGCGACAAAGATAGTTTCTAGCCGTTCTACCCAAGCATCGTAAGAAGAGTTACTTTGTCGATCTATTCCTTGACCCGCTCTAGCCCGGATAATACCTTGAATGGGCGGAACTTTGCTGAGAAACAATACATCTTCATTAATATTATGTAAAAACGCAGTAATCTTTTCGGCTTTTTCATTAACTAAAGAATCTAGCTGATTGAGGGATAACTCAGATAAAGCGGTGGTGGAAGAGGAAATGCCATACCATCCTACGATACCGACGGGAATAATCGTGCTTAAAAGCAATAGCACCAGCAGTTGGTTTTGCAGTTTTTTAAGAAATTTTGTCATCATGATTGTTTAGTTATATATAAATTTTGGCAACTTCAGCCCGAGGTAAGCAAAAGTACCAAATTAACTATCGAAAAAAGGGTTTATATGTAAAATTCCTGAATTTCGGCTAATTAATTGTAACCTAACTATTCCTCAGAGCGGCTAAAGCGCGATCCTGCCTATCAACTAGATAGCGTTCTCAACTGGCAAAGGCGAACTTATTCAATATTTGTCTGTTTTTATACTGATAATGGATATAATAACCAGAACTTAGTACGTTGTGAGTAATTTATAAGTGGCTTAAACTTGAAATAATTGCTCTGGTTTGAGGTTTTTACTAGAATTGGTCATGTCCCCAAGATCGTTGCAGGTACTTCCACACTACATTCCACAAGTAAAATCTGCTTTTAAAAAGCGGTATATTCGCCAGAGAGATTTAGCAAAAGATGCAAAGACTGGCGCTAACAGCGTTAGCCATTTTTTAAATGGAAAACCAGTGGTGCGGAAAAATTTCTGCCAACTCTGTCATTGCTTGGGAATAGATTGGGAAACGATCGCCAGCGCAGATTTCAGCGATAGTTCAGACATTTCTCTCGATTCAGAAGCATCTAATACCTCTAATTGTGGTTATTTCGTGGGACGTGGAACGGCAATTAGAGAACTTAAAGAATTAGTTAATCAAAAAGCGAAAATTATCCTGATTTACGGTGAAGGCGGTGTAGGTAAATCATCTTTGTCTTGGCAGTTCCTCAGTACTCAGGGATATGACTTAATTTTAGAAGTTTGGATGGCAAAGGAGACTAAAAATATCACTCCAGCCAAAAGTGTCGTTGAGGAATGGCTGAGGCGGCATTTTAACGATCAACCGATGGGAGATT
This sequence comes from Leptolyngbyaceae cyanobacterium, assembly GCA_036703985.1. GTDB lineage: Bacteria > Cyanobacteriota > Cyanobacteriia > Cyanobacteriales > Aerosakkonemataceae > DATNQN01. The sequence continues at coordinate 235,384 of DATNQN010000071.1, read as the reverse complement.
TTGCTGCCACCCTAGAACGTTTAGAGCAGAAGTTGAGAAATAAAAATAAAAGAGTAGGGATATTAATTGACAATTTGGAACCAGCTTTAGATAAAAATGGCAATTTGATCCCGCTTCATTATGACTACGTAGAATTGTTAAAAGTATTGGCGAATCCGGCTGGGAATTGCGTAACTTTGATTACCAGTCGCGAAAGATTGGCAGAAACGGCTGTTGATTATCATGGATATCGATTAGTAGGTTTGGATATCAAAGCATGGGAAAAATTTTTTTCCAGCCAAAATATCAATGCCAATTCCCAGGCATTGCCTGCAATACACGCTGCTTATGCAGGCAATGCGAAAGCCATGCACATTATTAGTGGAGTAATTGATATTGATTGGGCAGGGGATGTAGATGCTTACTGGGATGCTAACGAAAAATATTTGTTGATGGAAAGAGATTTAGAAGATTTAGTTGCTACCCAATTTAATCGCCTGCAAGAAATCGATCCCCAAGCGTATAAGCTGCTTTGTCGTTTGGGATGTTATCGCTATCAAGACGTGCGATCGGTATCGTTAGCAGGGGTAATGTATTTGTTATGGGACGTTCCAGAAGTGGAACGCCCACGAGTGGTAAAATCGGTCAGCGATCGCTCTTTATTAGATTTTATCTATGACGAGTACTGGCTGCATCCGGTGATTCGAGGGGAAGCGATCGCGCGGTTAAGAAATAGCGAAGAATGGGAATTAGTCAACCGGAAAGCCGCTGAATTTTGGACGGAAAGTGTTAAAACAGTAGAAACTGGCGAAGATGCTTTGCAAGCTTTAGAAGCTTACTATCATTATATCGAACTGAACGATTTTGAGAAGGCTGCTGAAACGATTTTAAAAGAAAGAAAAACTAAATTAAGTTATTTAGGTGAAGAAGAATCTCTGAATGATTCATTTGGCAGATTGGGTTTATGGCAGTATATGATTTCTGCGATCGGCTTTATTATAGATAAGGTCGAACGGGAATATTTTTTACTGATACTTTACGGTTACTTAGGCGGACAATACCAGCGTTCCGGTAATATTCAAAAGGCTTTAACTTATTATCAACAATCCAGAGCAATGGCAATTAAATGCCAAAGCAAACATCCTCCAAATAATAATAAACTTTCTCAAAAAATTATTCAACAAGGTATAGCTAACTTATTAAGTATGAGTAACTGTAAGTTTACCTTGGGGGAAACCGAACAGGCAATCAAATTTTACGAAAAAGTCAATTTATTAGCTGAGAATGCTAACCTGCGGTTATTTGTCGCCTTTTCTTATTTTGGGCTGGCACGCTTGTACTCAGACCCGAAATCGGAGAAACACGATCGGCAAAAAGCTTATGATTCCCTAGAAAAAGGTTATCAAGTTTATAGAGGAATTTCCGTACAAATGCTCACGGCCTGGAGTGAAGTGTACAGCTGTTTAATTGCAGGTATCGTGTATAGAAATTTAGGGGAAAATCAACAAGCATTGTCAATGTTCGAGCAAACCATAACCTATGCTGAAGAAAGCAAATCCAGACTAGTGAAAGGTCAAGCTTTGCATGAATTAGCAGTACTTTATCGTAACTTAAATGAATTCGATACAGCAATTAACAAACATGATGAAGCTAGGGAAATTTTATGGCAATTAAAGGCTGAAAGTAACCTAGCAATGCTTCATTACGAAATGGGATTAACTTATCAAAGAATGGGAGATGTTGAAAATAGTAATAAAAACTTTAAAGTCGCCATTCAGCTTTTCGATCGCATCGTAGCGCCCAAACAAATTGACAAAGTGGAAAAGGCAATGGTTGGTGAAGAATAGGTTGGGTAATATTGTATAGCCATCCTATTTGAGTAATGAACCCCACCCTAGCCCTCCCCTTACCAAGGGGAGGGTTGCGAGGGGTCTAGTTGTTCGCAATTCATTTAGGATTGCTATGTCTTTTAAAGCAAAATTTTTTAGTAATATAGTTATCCGGTTTAATGGCAAACGATCGCAAAAACAAAACCGACCGACCCAGAGCGGGTACAGTCGGTCATTCAGTCAGAAAAATCGGCTTAAATTAAGCTTGCTTGTTCAAAAAAGCTTGAGCTTGTGCTATCGCAATCTTGCCGACATTGTAGAATGCCCAGCCGCCAGCCACCATCAGAGGTAGTAAAACAACGATTAAACGCCAATCCATTTCTCGATTCCTCCCTGTTAAAAATTAATAATCTATTCTCATCTTGCTTATATTTTGCAACCAACGGGCGGAATTTTCCAGTACCCATTTTAGGATCGATCGCCTTCCCCGAAACCCAAATCCGTTCCTTTACCTGCGTGAACTAAAGCCAGTTTCTCGTAACGTTGAGCGTGGGTAATCAATTCTGCTGCTTCTGCTGGGGAAATATCCCGCAATTTTTTAGCAGGAACGCCCACAAATAGGGAATTTGGTGGCACATCCTTCGTGACTACCGATCCCGCGCCGATGATACTACCCGCACCCACTCGCACTCCATCAAGCACCACCGCACCAATACCGATCAGGCTACCCCGTTCGATATAAGCAGAATGAACGACCGCTCGATGGCCCACAGTTACGTATTCTTCCAAAATCGTAGGCTGACCGGGGTCGCCGTGTAAAATAGCCCCGTCTTGGATATTGGTACATTTGCCAATTTTGATTTGTTCTACGTCTCCCCGCACCACGGCGTTATACCAAATGCTAGCCCCAGACGCGATCGACACTTGGCCTAATACTACTGCATTATCGGCCACAAAAGCCGCCTGGGAAACATCCACCGGAGGCCAGTAAGAGGAAGGAGAAGAAAACACTTCACTCAGATTAGTCACATTTCTATACCATTCATTTCATCGACACTAAAGATCGAGCTACAGAGGTCAAGCAAGCTAAGGCACTCTGATTTTCGACTCTTTCAGATTATTACCTGGTAAAGATGTTAAGCTGACACTAGATAACCTTCCAGCTTAAGATTCGGTCAATCCTTGAGAAGAAGTCTACAAAGACTAAAAATCAGACTATAATAATTTGGCTATTTTTTCTTCTCAAGACAACCCAATTCTCAATATCCCATTCCTTGCCAAGAAATGGGAATGTCAAAAAAATAACTTGGCATCGTGAAAGTAATATAATATGCCGCTACCTACTCGATGATCGATCCAGGCTTTCAATACCCAATATTTGGCCCGGAGATTCAATGCCCTCACTGTCGCCAAACGATTCCGGCCCTGACCCTGACGGACACCTACTTATGTCCGCGTCACGGTGCTTTTGAGGCTAACCCCAAAACAGCAGAACTCATCCATTTACAATCCGGTCGGCAGTGGCGTCAGTGGAATGGTGAATGGTATCGGCAACACACTCATCCCGACGGCATTCGTTTTGAAATCCACGAAGCTCTAGATCGACTTTATACTCAGGGTTACCGGGCAACCAGAGTAATTATCGCTAAACGCTATCAAGATTTAATTAGCGGTTACTTGGAACGCAGTACTCCTTGGCGCGGTCAGTCAGATGCGGCTAAACCGCGATTGTACGGCTTACCCGTGGAGTTCAGTCCCGATCCCCAAGAGGAACCTTGCTGGGAAGTAATTAATTTCGACTTGGAAAAAGAACCGGGCGTACCCGTTCGATATCCTTATTTTCGTTTGTTCGAGTAAATTGTCATTAGTCATCGGTCATTAGTCATCGGTCATTGGTTAAATACATATAAAAACCGGGATGGGAAATGAAAGCTGAATTAGTTATTCCTAATAGCGGCTTAAACATCTAAACAAATGACCGATCGCAAATGACAAGTGACCGATGACTAATGACTGATGACTAATTATGCACCACGCTTCTATCCGTACTGCTGATATACATCGAGCGATCGCATTTTACGAAATTCTCGGCTTTCGAGTTTGCGAACGCTTCACCACGGGATACACCTTAGCTTGCTGGATGGAAGGTTTAGGGGGGCGCATCGAACTGATCCAAATCCCCGAACCAAAACCCGCACCCGACGCTTTTCATGACGAACATTACGTTGGGTATTATCACTTATCTTTCGATCTCACTGACGTTACCACTGATTTACCCAATTGGCTGACATCATTAAAAGAAAGCTTTGCCGAAGCGTCTGGCGCTAATCCCAACCAATTACAACCGTTGAAAGTTTTATTAGAACCGATGCAACAAGCGATCGGCGATCGCATATACGAAGTAGCATTTATTGCCGATACCGATGGCTTACCACTGGAATTCATCCGAGTTTTAGCTTGAGATAACCTAAAATAGTAACACTTCACTGAAAACTTGTTAAAAATAGCAAGGGTGCTTGGGAACTCCAAATCGAGGAGTGCCGTAGAAAATAATTTGTAGCAATAAAGAAGAGAAAAACGGGAGAAAAAAGCATTGTGTAATCATCCTTTTTCCCTTTTCCCTTCCCCTTTTTCCCTTTTTCCCTTTCCCCTTTCCCTTTCCCCTATGTCTTTTTTTACATCTTGGCGTCGCTATCCCATTCCCTCATTATTATTTAGCCTTTGCCTAAGTGCCGTCATATTACTTGCACCGGGCAGCAACGACAACGGATCGGTTGCGGCTAAAGCAACAGTTCCTTCAGTTACGCAAGAGAATACGGCTTTACAAGCATCTGCATTAGTAGCAGATGTAACAACCTCCCTGACCAAAGATGTCCGCAAAACCGTACTGGAAAACGGACTGACGGTTTTAACCAAAGAAGTACGTACCGCTCCCGTAGTCACGGTGCAAGTATGGTATAAAATCGGTTCGCGCAACGAAGAACGGGAATTAAACGGAATTGCTCACCAGCTAGAACACATGATGTTCAAAGGCACTAACGATCGCCCGATCCAATTCGGTCGTCTTTTCAGTGCTTTGGGTAGCGAATCTAACGCTTTCACCAGCTACGACCAAACCGCTTACTTCGGCACTGTAGAGCGGGATAAACTGCGATCGATGCTGGTGCTAGAAGCTGACCGGATGGAAAACGCCCTAATCAACGCAGAACAACTTGCCAGTGAAAAGCGGGTAGTGATTTCCGAGTTGGAAGGTTACGAAAATTTACCTTCTTACCGATTAGACCGAGCAGTGATGCGAACCTTGTATCCTAACTCGCCTTATGGTTTAACCGTTGGTGGCACGAAAGCCGATGTAGAAAAATTTACCGTCGAAGCGGTACAGCGTTACTACGGAAAATATTACAGTCCCAACAACGCCATCTTAGTCATTGTCGGTGATTTCCAAACCGAACCGACTTTGAAGATGGTGAGAGAAATCTTTGAAAAAGTACCCAATAGAGCGCAAGAAGTTGAAAATGGGAGAAATATCACCCCCGCACCCCCTCGCCCTGTCACCGGCTCATCCTCTGCTCCGATCGTACTTCGTCAACCGGGTAGCGCTCCTTTATTGCAAGTAGTATATCCGTTACCGACGATCGCTCACCCAGATGTCCCAGCCATTAAAGTGATGGATTACATTTTAACGGGGGGGCGCAGTTCTCGCATTTATCAAGCTTTGGTGGAATCGGGTTTGGCTAGCGATGCGAGCGGTTATGCAGCTAACTTAATCGGTGCGGGTTGGTACGACTTATCTGCTACCGCTGCATCCGATCGACCACTGGCAGAAATCGATCGCGTTCTGCAAGAAACCATTTCTCAATTACAAACTAAAGGCGTCACCCAGGAAGAACTGAATCGCGCTAAAGAACAATTTAAAGCTTCCACTATTTTGGCTAATCGCAATATTACCTCCCAAGCCATGCAATTAGCCGACGATCTGCTCAGCACGGGTGATTATACCTTTACAGACCGCTTGCTCAAAGCGATCGAACAAGTTAGCGCCGCTGACGTACAAAGAGTCGCCAACCAATATCTTAAACCATCCGATCGCGTTGTCGGTTACTTTGAACCCACTCAGGTAACCGCTGAAAATGGCGCTACCACCGGTAATAGCAATCAAACTAGCGAAAACTTTAACTTAGGGCCACCAGTAGACCCAGCAGAAGTGGCTAAGTACTTGCCCGAGTCTAGCTCGTCGAATACGTCGATCGCCCAATCTTTACCAGAATCATTTACCCTGCCCAATGGGTTAAAAGTACTGCTGTTCGCTGATGGTAGCACTCCCACCGTTACCCTTAGCGGTTACGTACAGGCTGGTAGCGAATTCGACCCAGAGCAAAAAGCTGGTATTGCTTCGATGACGGCGGATAATTTGATGAATGGCACGAAAACCAAGGATGCTCTCACTTTAGCGAAGACCTTGGAAGATCGGGGAGCTAGTATCAGTTTTTCCGCTGCCAGAGAAGGAGTAACGATCGGTGGGTATAGTTTATCGAAAGACCTGCCGATTTTAGTTGATACTCTCAGCGATGTCTTACAAAATGCCAGCTTTCCCGAAGACCAATTAGAATTAAGCCGTCAGCGATCGCTCACAGAATTGCAGGAAGGATTAGATACTCCTTCCTATTTGGCATATCGTACTTTGCAACAAACTGTTTATCCCAGCCAACATCCTTTCCACGCTTATCCATCTTCCCAAAGTCTGAAAAATATCGCGGATGCAGACGTGATGGCGTTTTACCAACAGCATTATCGTCCCGATACTACCGTGCTGACTTTGGTGGGAGATTTTGAACCGCAACAAGTGCGATCGCTATTAGAACGAGAATTCGGCAATTGGAAAACTACTGGTAAACCACCTACACTCAATTTTCCCGCCGTACCTTTGCCGGAAAAAACCGTTAGCTTGAATCCAGTTATACCGGGTAAAGCACAAGCAATTACCTATATGGGTTATCGGGCGATCGATCGCCAAGACCCCCGTTACTATGCGGCAATGGTATTAAATCAGATCGTCGGTGGAGATGCCTTTGCTAGTAGGTTAGGCGCAGAAATTCGCGATCGCCAAGGTCTTACCTATGGGATTTACAGCTACTTCCAAGCAGGGGAAGAACCCGGTATGTTTGTAGTTAATATGCAAACTTCACCGGCAGATACTACCAAAGCAATTTCTAGTACCGTAGCACTGCTGCAACAAGTTCGCGATCGGGGTGTTAGCACTAGTGAAGTAGAAACAGCCAAACGTTCCCTGATCAGCAGTTATACCGTGCAACTAGCAGACCCGGACTATCTGACTTCGGAAATTTTAATGAACGAAGTTTACGGATTAAGCGCAGCCGAACTTCGCAATTTCGTCACTAAAATCCAAGCAGTTACCCAAGAACAAGTAAACCAGGTAGCAAAAGAATTGCTTCATCCCAAAAATCTAGTAGTGGTCGTTGCTGGGCCATCTATATCCGCTGCCTCCCGGTGAAGAGGATGGGGGGATGGGGAAAATTCAAAATTCAAAATTCAAAATTCAAAATTAAATCTTCAGACTTCATCCTTCATCCTTCAGCCTTCATCCTTTCCAATGCGGTACAATGCAACAAATTTTCGATAGTCATTGGTGTGCGATCGCAAATGACCAATGACCAATGACCAATCACAAACCGCAATATAATGCTAAGTCTGTATCTGTTTTTAGCCCTTGGTTTTATTGGTAGCGGACATTGCGTAGGGATGTGTGGCCCATTCGTGATGGGTTACAGTTCGCCAAGCAAAAACGATTGGTATTCCCATGTCCTTTACGGTTTAGGTCGTTCTACCACCTACGCAATGTTAGGATTTTTAGCGAGCAGTTTTGGTCAAATCCTGCAAAATTTGTTGGGACTCAGGGCAACTTTGCTGATCCTGGCTGGCGTTGTAATGATTTACTTAGCTTTAGGGCAACTCAGAGTATTACCCAGGAAATTGCCTTCCATACAGCAGTATCAGTGGTATCGAAAGAGTATCGGACGTTTATATGCCAGTAACGCCTGGTATCGCACTTATCCATTAGGAGTGCTGCTGGGATTTATTCCCTGTGGTTTGATTGCAATGGCGCTTAGTTTAGCCATTACCCAACCAATTCCCCTCGCCACTTGGGGAATGTTTGTGTTCGGACTCGGCACTATGCCAGCAATGGTGGGCTTTGGTATGCTAGTGCAACGGCTGAAATTGCCCAAATTGGAACGCTATGCAGCAATGGCAATGGTTGTACTCGGTTCCCTTACCCTGTGGATGGGAGTGCATATATTAGGCTGGTTACCACCACCCCCCCAAAGTGCAATTTTGTCTAGGCTGCATCCTACTAGTTTGCCAGGTTCTTCCGAGATGCCATCAACTCCCCACCATCATCAGCATCATTGAGGAAGAAGAGGCAGGGGGCAGGGTACAGGGAGAAAGATTAACGACACCGTTAAACCGAATTGGTAAAAGAGATGATGATTGGGTGAGAAAGAGAATAAGAGAGTGCAAAAATGAATAAATTTTGGCTATATAGCTGGCGAAAGAGTTTGCGGATAGTGCTGGGGGTGATACTCTGCGTTGGCTTAATGTTTCCTTCCCCAGCTGCCGCATCTCTAGTGAAGGAACCAGTAACAGAAGTGCAGGTGAGTTTGGGAAATGCTGAGAACGAATTAAAGTTTTTTCCCAGTAATCTACAATTTATGGCTGATAAACGCTATAAGCTGGTAATTACGAATCCAAGCCCCCAAAAGCACTATTTTACCGCTAAAGATTTTGCCGATGCGATTTGGACGCAAGCTGTGAAGGATGACAAGATTGAGGTGAAAGGGGCGGTTCATGAAGTAGAAATTTTACCTGGTGGGAAAGCAGAGTGGACATTTGTAGCCCTTAAACCAGGAACTTACAGCCTGCGTTGTCCGATCGCAGGACATACAGAAGCAGGTATGATCGGACAGATTGCGGTTTCTGCTAATTAGCCTAAATATCAGTTAAGTTAAATCATATAAACTAACGCAGGCGATCGCATATCGCTTTCCAAGTCTGGCGGAATTAATTCCTGTCAGTCTTTAATTATCTTGCTCTGACTGCTCGATCGCCCATTTTAGTTTGATTGGTTATTGGTCATTCGTCATCAGTCATCGGTCATCGGTTATTGGTGAACGGGAAATAACAAATGACAAATAACAAATGACTGATGACAAATGACTGATGACACCAGTTAAAGAGTCTTTCTGATATTTCACCCTACTTATCACGATCTCCATGAATATTCTCGGCAATTTGCTTTCCCAAAATGTTTCAGCTAATTCAGATGCCAGCCCTAGAAAACGTAGAGGCATTGAAATTAAATCTTCAAGAGAAATCGAAATTATGCGAGATGCGGCAAAAATTGTCGCGACAGTGCTAAAGGAAATTTCCCAAACTATACAGCCGGGAATGACAACCGCTGATTTGGATGCCCATGCAGAAAAACGCATCCGGGAAATGGGCGCTACTCCTAGTTTTAAAGGATACCACGGATTTCCCGCCTCTATCTGCGCCAGCGTTAATAATGAAGTAGTACACGGCATTCCTAATCCAAAGAAAGTAATTCGCGCTGGAGATATTGTTAAAGTTGATACCGGGGCTTACTATCAAGGTTTTCACGGCGACTCCTGCATTACGATCGCAGTGGGTGAGGTAACGCCGGAAGCTGCTAAGTTAGTGCGGGTGGCAGAAGAAGCATTATATAAAGGGATCGAACAAGTTAAAGCCGGAAATTACTTAATGGATTTGGCAGGTGCGATTCAAGATCATGTAGAGGCAAACGGTTTTTGTATCGTAGAAGATTTTACCGGACACGGTGTTGGTCGTAATTTACACGAAGAACCTTCGGTGTTCAATTTCCGCACTCGCGAAATGCCAAATGTGAAGTTACGGGCGGGGATGACTTTAGCGATCGAACCGATTTTAAATGCTGGTTCTAAACGTACCCGCATCTTATCAGATCGCTGGACGGCTGTAACAGTGGATAATTCTTTATCTGCCCAGTTCGAGCATACGGTATTGGTAACGGAAACTGGTTACGAGATTTTGACCGATCGCTCTAAGGTGTAATCTCGTAAGTAGTTAGTTATATCGTTTAGGTTGGTAGTAGGTAATGGGTAGTGGGAATGAGGAAAAAAATCATCTCACTAACCCTTTATACTACCTGATATTAATAGCGATCTAGCATCAAGTATTGGGAACTTAATGTTAGGTAATTAGAGAAAATTTTCGCTTTTTGATAATAGCTATACCCTTAATAAACTAACTTCTCTATACCATTTTCCTAAATGAATAATCCCCAGACTGAATTCGATACCCCTTGGAAAGATATCCTGCAAATCTATTTTGAAGAATTTATATTATTCTTTTTCCCACAAGCTCATCAAGAAATAGATTGGGCGATCCCTCCTGAATTTCTGGATAAGGAACTGCAACAAGTGGTGCGGGATGCCGAATTAGGACGGAGATTAGTCGATAAACTGGTAAAGATTTATCTTAGGAATGGTGAGGAAGCTTGGGTCTTGCTTCATGTAGAAGTGCAAAGTCAAGAAGAATCCGACTTTGCCGAAAGGATGTTTACTTATCATTATCGGATCTACGATCGCTACAAACGGTCTGTCGCATCTCTAGCCTTGTTAGGTGACGAACGCCGAAACTGGCGACCTAATCGATTTGGCTATCAATTATTTGGATGCGAAATCGGATTCACATTTCCGGTAGTGAAGTTACTCGACTACCAACAACAGTGGACGGTGTTAGAAGAGAGCCGCAACCCCTTTGCTATAGTAGTAATGGCTCACTTGAAAGCTCTTGAAACCCGCGATAATAGAAATCAGCGTAAAGAGTGGAAACTGACTTTAACTAGAAGGTTGTACGAACAAGGTTACGAACGGGAAGATATTATCAATTTGTTCCAGTTTGTAGACTGGATAATGAGCCTACCGCAAATATTAGAACAAGAGTTTTGGCAAGAAGTAATTCAGTTAGAAGAGGAAAGACGTATGCCATACATTACGAGTGTTGAGCGAATTGGAATTCAAAAGGGAATTGAGCAGGGTATTCAACAAGGAATTGAGCAAGAGAGGCAGCAAAGCCGACAGCAATTTAAACAAATATTGCTAGAAAGCATTGAACTGGGGTTAGAGTTAAAATTTGGTAACGAGGGATTAAGCTTGTTACCAGAAATTTCTCTTCTAGAAGATGTGGAACAGTTAAGAGCAATTCAGACAGCGCTGAGAACTGTGAATACTGTAGAAGAATTGCGTCGAATTTATCAGCCTGCGACACAGGAGTAATTGTTAGGAGTTAACAGAGGAGAGATTTTCTATAAAAAAAGAGGATAAGGAAAATATCATATTGCCGCCTCTGACTCTTGCTACTATCAAAAGAGCAACAGAGGGACTTGCTGCCGCGCGATCGATCCCTTTACAGTTGACCAAAAGGGAAGCCTTAGAAAATGCGGGAAAGATTGCACGCCATGAGATCGATCGCAAAGTTAACGGCGAACTACGTCGTTTGATCGTAAGGACTTTTATTCACGCACTTTTTGAAGTAAAAGTCGAATATCCGGAAAGAATACCGCAATTTCCTGCTATTCTCGCACCTAATCATTTGAGTCACTTCGATCCTTTGCTGATTTTAGCGGAAGTGCCTGCTCGTCCTTTTTACTACATTTTGGGAGATAGCCGCAGTCTATATAATAAGAGGTGGAAACGCCTGTTGCTGCGTTTGAGTCAAGATACGATCCCCCTCGATCGCTTGTGGAAAGAAGAAGTAGCGGTGATGGAAGGTGCCAAATGCGATCGACCAGATTTGACTGAATTGGCAAATGCGATCGCGCAAAATGTACCAACAGGGAACTCAATTGAGGCATTGAGAAGATTAGATACTATTATTCAAGATATATTAGCGGCTGGTGATGGAATAGTTATTTTTCCAGAAGGCAGATTGGGAAATCGAGAAGGTGAATTACGCCTTCCCTTCAAGCGAGGTACAGTTATTTATGCCTTACGTGGGGGAGTGCCGATCGTACCAGTGGCAATTATCGGCACGCAAGATTTATATTTGAGAAAGCAATTGACTTTGCGTTTTGGTAAACCGTTAATTTTTCCCCAATCAAAACGACCAAAACCACAGGAAGTACAAACAGCACTTGATACATTGCAAGCAGCTTTAATGGATTTATTACCAAAAAATTATCAAGAACCAAATGGGTTAAAAATTGGCCGTCATTTTCTCAATCATCTACTTTGGTAGTTAGTTGTCATTGGTCATTTGTCATTGGTTATTTGTTATTGGTTATTTGCGCTAGCATCAAGTTTCTAAAAAATCGCCTTCTTATCTGCGTTAATCTGCGTTAATCTGTTTTCATCTGCGGTAAAATTTTGACCTCGGATACCCACAAATAATTTTTTTGATCGGTCTTACATTATCAATGTAAGCGGATACGATATCACTTGTTAATACTTACTTATTAAGGATTAATTGTGATTTAGCGGAATTAAGCGATCGCTGATGAATAATAACCAATGACGAATAACCAATGACGAATGACAAAAACTGATTTAGCATTTACGCCAGCGCTAGAACAAGCTCAACTAATTCGCAGCAAACAAGTATCGCCGCTTGAACTAGTGCAAGTTTACTTAGAACGCATCGAAAGGTTAGATCCTCAACTCGGTAGCTATTTTACGGTAATGGCAGAAGAAGCGGTGGCAGATGCCAAAGCCAAAGCAGAACAACTAGTTAAAAGCCATATTTCCGAATTACCACCGTTTTTTGGCGTACCAATTTCCATTAAAGACCTTACTTGCGTTGCAGGGGTGGCTTGTAGCTATGGAACGCCTGCGTTGAAAAATCAGGTAGCTACCTATGATGATGGAGTAGTAGCGCGAATTAAGCTGGCGGGATTTACTATTTTAGGGAAAACTGCGACTTCTGAGTTTGGTTCTCTACCTTATACGGAACCGCCTGGTTTTCCACCCGCTCGCAATCCTTGGCATTTAGATTATACTCCCGGTGGTTCTAGTGGAGGCGCGGCGGCGTCTGTGGCAGCGGGATTGTGCGCGATCGCACAAGGTTCTGATGGCGGTGGCTCAATTCGTGGCCCCGCTTTTTGTTGTGGCTTGGTGGGAATTAAGCCTACTAGGGGTCGGGTGTCTTACGCACCTGTAGGCGATCGCCAAAGTGGAATTGCCTCCAATGGGCCGATCGCTCGTACTGTCAGCGATGCGGCGGCCTTACTTGATGTGATGTCTGGTTATATTACTGGCGATCCCTATTGGTTACCAGATCCCAATCCCTCATTTTTTGCAGCTAGTCAACAAATACCCGATCGGTTAAGGATCGCTTTTTCGACTTCCATTCCACCTGTGGGAGAAGCATCGCCAGAATGTCAGCAACCAGTATTGGAAACGGTGAAACTTTTAGAAGGAATGGGTCATATAGTCGAACCTGGTTGCCCTGATTTTAGCGCTTTAATCGAGCCTTTTAAAATTATTTGGCAAGCAGGTATAACTGTTCCCGGTCTTCCTAAAGAAGCGGTGGGTAAGATCAATAGTTGGTTGCTAGAAAATGCACCTACTGTAGGAGAATACCTGCGAGCGGTGGCACAAATGCAAGCAGTTTCTAGGCAAATTATTGCTTTCTTTGATGATGTAGATGTGTTGGTGTTACCAGTTTATATGCACTCCACAATTCGAGTCGGAGAATGGGCTAATTTAAGTCCGGAAGAAACTTTAGCAAAAATGGTTAAATGGGTTGCTCCTTGTCCGCCATTTAATGCTAGCGGGCAACCTAGTATTGTCGTTCCCACAGGGTTAGATAATAATGGGTTACCCGTGGGAGTTCAGCTAGTAGGAAAACCCGCAGGAGAAGTTACTTTAATTTCTCTAGCTGCCCAAATTGAAGCGGCAAATAATTGGATTGGTAAGCGCCCTGCTTTTGCTGTTTAAAAACCGCAGATGAACGCAGATAATGTAGTCGATTTATTTGCATTCATCTGTGCCTAATTCTCTATTACCTACTACCTACTCACAGCCTGCAACGTTTGCCGCTAGGAGTTGCATCGGGATAGAAAGTAACGATCGCATCTCGATCTTTGACAAAAACAGCGCTGTAAGATTTTCGAGTATCGGGGTCTACAACGGGCAAAAGACAAGCACCTTGCGCGTTTCCTCGGTCTTTATAGGCTTTAGTGACAGTCAAAAGCATTTCTTTGGCATCGGTGACAAAAGGATAACCTTTTAAATCATCGATCCAAGTGCGATCGCCTTTTTTGACAACTACCCCAAGAGTATAAACTACGCCAGGAATTACTTCTTCTTTTGCCAAATTTTTATCTAAACGTCCGGCTATAGCTTCATTTTGTAGTTGTAAGTACCTGCCGACAAAATGCAAACCGCCGATCTTTCTTGGCCTTTCTAATTCACCGCAAAAAATATGCTCGAAACCTTCTCGTTTAGACCAAATAGCTGTTAAATCATCGATAAATTCTGCCCTAGTACTCCGCACTGGTAAAAGTTGTCCGCCAACAGCTTGTTGAATTTCTTCTAGCACGTCTGGGTGATTTAACATTAATTGTTTGAAATCGGTTGCTTTTACTTTAGAACCAATAACACCACAAGTTTTCAAAACTTCTTTATCAAATGCGCTCAATAAAGGTGGAGGCGGTGTAATATCTGCTAGTTGTCCTGGTGGAAAACCGTGTTGTTCTGGATTATCAGATATATCGAAAAACGGTTTGAAAGTAGATGATAAAGGCGGTTCGGTGTTTGGTTTAGGGGTAGAAATATTTTCTGAAAAATTACCGCAAGCACTGCTAACCCAACGACGTTCGGGATTTGCACCTGGTATTCTAATTAAAATAAACTGCCTTTGGTTGCTATTAAAACCAACTGCTTCGTAACGCTGTCCGTTGGAAATGCGAACACTGCCGGGATTTGCACCGTTGATTCCTCTTGGCGCTTCGCAAGTGCGAGTAGCATTAAAAGTACCTGAGATGGGAACTTGTGCAGAAGCCGGATTTGCCGTGGTAAAAAATAATAGGACGATCGCGATCGCAATCTTGACAGCCAGCTTAATCCAAAAACTACGTTTCATAAATCTGAAGGGAAAAACGCAAACATCGCGTTTGCAATCTAGAAAGCTTACTTTGACTACCTTCAGAGAGCGCTCGATCGTTTCCGGAGACCGAGATATTACGCGATCGCGAGAGTTAGAGTTTTCTCGCAATGCAATTACCTAATGGATGTGATAGCTTATACTAAGATCGTCCTGGCAATTTGATAACATTTAATCAATTACAGGGCAAAATTAAAATAGAAGTGTTAGTAAAGTAAGCGAGCCAAAAATGAAGAAACAGTCGTCATTTGGCTTCATATTCTTTGTGTTACTGATCGGTTTCGTAATTGCTGGGGATAGTTTAACTTTTCTGCCCCAACCAGTGCGAAATGCTAGCGTGCAAAGCCGAACCTTTGTAGTGGGATTATTTCCTAAATGGCTAAAACCAAAAGACCGCGATGCTGCCAGAGAAGATCAAATTAGGAAATTAGAGAAAGGAGAAGAGCCAAGCCAACAGAAGTAGTTATCAATCGCTCTTTAACTGCCACATTTACTATTATGGCAGGGGGAAAGATCGGTAGCTATGTTAATTAATACTAGAGAGTCAGAAGCCAGAATCACTTAAATTCTGAATTCTGACTCCTGAATTCTGAATCCTGCGTTTAGACTTTTTTCAGCCAGCTAAACATTGCCCGCAAATCTTTACCAACTTCTTCAATTGGGTGTTCGGCTTCCTGACGGCGCATAGCAGTAAACCCTGGTTTACCAGATTGGTTTTCTAACACGAATTCTCTGGCAAATTGACCGCTTTGGATTTCTTGCAAAATTTTCCGCATTTCGGCGCGAGTTTGGTCGGTGATAATCCGAGGGCCACGAGTATAATCTCCATACTCGGCGGTGTTGGAGATGCTATCGCGCATTTTAGCTAAACCGCCTTCCACTACTAAGTCAACGATTAGTTTTACTTCGTGGAGACATTCAAAATAAGCTAATTCAGGTTGATAACCAGCTGCAACGAGAGTTTCAAATCCAGATTTGATTAAAGCACTCAAACCACCGCAAAGCACTACTTGTTCGCCGAATAAATCGGTTTCGGTTTCTTCGCGGAAGGTGGTTTCTAAGATGCCGGCGCGAGTTCCGCCGATGCCTTTAGCGTAAGCCATTGCGCGATCGCGTGCTTGACCTGTAGCGTCTTGATAAACTGCAAACAAACAGGGAACTCCTTCTCCTTGTTCGTAAGTCCGCCGCACCAAATGTCCTGGCCCTTTGGGTGCTACCATTACTACGTCAACATTGGGAGGCGGTACGACTTGACCGAAGTGGATGTTGAAACCGTGGGCAAAGGAGAGTACTTTACCCTCTGTTAAATGGGGTTCGATTTCATTTTTGTAGACGGTTTTCTGCACTTCATCGGGCAATAGGATCATGATCCAGTCGGCGGCTTCGCAAGCATCGGCGACGCTATGCACGGTTAAACCGGCGGCTTCTGCTTTGGCGGCTGATTTACTGCCGGGATACAAACCGACAATGACTTTTACTCCGCTATCTTTAAGATTGAGGGCGTGTGCGTGACCTTGCGAACCATAGCCAACGATCGCAACAGTTTTATTAGCTAGTAAGTCTAAATTAGCATCCGCGTCATAGTACATACGGGCCATAGGGGGAACTCCTTGGGTGCAAGCGTTATAATTATCTGCAAACTTTTAATCATATCAAAAGACTGGCAATATCATAATTAACTAGCAACTGTTGTTAAACTAACTGACTAATTCCATGAGCGATCGCGAACTGCCAAGCCAAAATCCCAGTTGCTGTGAAGAGTCAACTTTCCAAAATGCAGAAATATGGGAAATTTTCCTGGAAAATACGCCTGCTGCGGTGGCAATGTTCGATCGGGAAATGCGCTACCTGTTGCACAGTCATCGCTGGTTAACGGATAGCGGTCTGCCGAAGGAAAATATCATCGGTAGGTTTCATTATGAGGTGTTCCCAGCCGCTGCTCAATGCTGGCAACAATTACACGTCCGCTGTTTAACAGAACGAGTAGAACTTTGCCAAAAAGAGCTTTTTTTTAGGAATGATGGCACAAAAGAGTGGGAAAAATGGAAAATACGCCCTTGGTATAATAAAAAGGGTGAAATTGGCGGTTCGATCGCGCTGAGGGAAATTATTATCCAGCCCAAAAACAGCAATGAAGTATTAGAAAAGGCTAACGAAGAACTGCGAAAAAGTGAAGATTTATACAGTACCCTAGCGCGAAACTTTCCCAATGGCTTAGTTGCTTTGTTCGATCGCAATTTAACCTACACGATTGCGGAAGGTACGGAATTAGCAGCCCTTGGTTTTGCTAAAAAGTCTTTTGAAGGGAAAACCCTTTGGGAGGTGTTTCCCATCGACGTTTGCAAAGTTGCCGAACCGATGTATCTAGCGGCACTAGACGGTAAAGAATCGGTGGCGGAAATATCTTATCGAAATCAGATATATCTAGTACAGACAATTCCCGTCAAAGATAAATCCCCCCAGGCGATCGCTGGGATGGTGATGATGCAAAATATTACGGAAAGAAAGCACTCGGAAAAAGAAAGACAGCAGTTAATCTTTTTACTGGAAAATAGCCCCGATTTTATCGGCATGGCGACTTTAGAAGGGAAAGTATTATTTATCAATGATGCGGGTAAAAGATTAGTTCAAATTCCTGGCAATGATGAGGTGAAAGAAACGGTAATATTTGACTATTTAATCAAAGAAGACATCAACGATTATCTAGTTCGTATTTTACCGGAAGTCAGGAAAACCGGACGTTGGCAGGGAGAATATCGATTGCGGAATTTTCAGACTAATCACCCGATTGTAGTCGATCACAATAGCTTTTTGATTAAAGATCCCGATACAGGTAAACCAATCGCTTACGCTACGGTAACTCGCGATATTACAGAACGTAAAAAAGTGGAAGAAGAAATTAAAAAACTTAACGAAGAATTAGAAGAAAGAGTCAGAGAAAGAACGGCACAACTGGAGGCAATCAATAAAGAATTAGAAGCATTTTCTTATTCGGTTTCTCACGATTTGCGGGCGCCGTTGCGAAGTATTGATGGTTTTAGCCAAGCACTGTTGGAACGATGTGGCGATCGCTTAGATGAAAAGAGCAAACATTATTTGAAAAGAGTGCGTGCGGGCAGTCAGCGCATGGCAGAACTAATTGACGATTTGTTAAGTTTGTCGCGCCTGACACGCAGCGAAATGCACTATCAGAGGGTCGATATGAGCGCGATCGCCAAAGCCATTTCTGTGGAATTACAAGAAACGCAACCAGACCGACAGGTAGAATGGGCGATCGCAGAAAACCTAACAGCGAAAGGCGATACCAGACTATTAAAAGTCGTCTTAGAAAACTTGTTAAATAATGCTTGGAAATTTACGTCAAATACTATACATTCTCGCATCGAATTCGGTTGCATAATACAAGAAGACGATCGACCAGCATATTTTGTCCGCGATAACGGCGCTGGCTTCGACATGGCTTATGCTGACAAATTATTTGGAGCTTTTCAACGCCTACATAGCCCTACGGAGTTTCCCGGTACTGGAATTGGACTGGCTACGGTACAGCGCATCATTAATCGACATGGGGGTAGAGTATGGGGTGAAAGTGCTATAAAGCAAGGGGCAACCTTTTATTTTACCCTTAACAACTAACAATAATTATAAAAAATATATAAAATTGAATATTCAAAGTAAAACCATAGGGGATCGACGAATAACCATTAGTAAACAACAATTCAGATAAAATTAATCCAAAAGGTTGAGAAATGTGAATAATAGAAAAATTTTGTTAGTAGAAGATAATTCAGATGATGAAGAATTAACTTTGCTTGCTTTCGAGCGAAATAATCTTTTACATGAAGTAGCAGTTGTTCGCGATGGTGCAGAAGCCTTAGACTATTTATTCGGTAATGGCGTTTACGCAAAACGCGATACAAATCTCAAACCAGTTTTGATTCTGTTAGATTTAAAATTGCCTAAAATAGATGGTATAAAAGTCTTACAACAGTTGCGGGCTGACGAGCGAACAAAATACATTCCTGTAGCGATCCTTACAACATCAATGGAACAACAGGATATGATAAAAAGTTACTACTTTGGTTGCAATAGTTATATTCGCAAACCCGTAGACTATACTCAATTTATTGCCGCCGTGGGGCAACTAGCGTTGTACTGGCTATTCTTAAACCAAGATTTGTCTAGGCAAGGAGTTTAGGTGAGTTTTCCATTACGGATTTTACTGATTGAAGACTCGGAAGAAGATGCTGAGTTGCTGGTGAATGAATTAGAGCGAGGTGGCTACAGCGCAATATACGAAAGAGTCGATACATTTGCGGCAATGAATGCAGCGCTAGAACAGCAACAGTGGGATGTCGCGATCGCAGACTATTCCCTGCCGCAATTTAATGCTATGGCTGCATTAAATTTGTTAAAAGAAAAAAAACTCGACCTGCCATTTATTATCGTCTCCGGTACGATCGGTGAAGAAATTGCCGTAGCAGCCATGAAAGCGGGAGCGCACGACTATATAAGGAAAGGCAAGCTGGCGCGGCTAATTCCCGCGATCGAACGAGAACTCAGAGAAGCCCGCCGCAGTCGCACTAGACGGAAAACAGAACAAGCTTTGCGAGAAAATCAAGAGCGTTTCCGTTCGTTGATTGAAAATGCTTTAGACATAATTAAAGTAGTTGGAACGGATGGAAAAATTCGTTATGAAAGTCCTTCTATAGAAAGAGTTTTAGGATATAAACCGGAAGAATTAATCGGTCAAAGTATTTGGAATTACGTTCATCCTGAAGATGTCAAACCGATTATCAATACCTTTACTAAAGCAATTCAAAATACAGCGAGCGCCATTTCCACCGAACTGCGTTTCCAACATCGAAACGGTGAATGGCGTACCCTTGAGGCAATCAGTAAACATTTTGTCGAACCTTGCGGCACAACCAGTATAGTTGTTAATTGTCGCGATATCACAGAGCGCAAGCAAGCAGAAATCAAACTACAAAAACAAGCCGAATGCGAACGTTTGTTGGCGGCGATTACCCTCCGCATTCGTCAATCTTTAGATTTGCACGAAATACTCTCTACTACCGTAGGGCAAATTCGCCAATTTTTACAAGCAGACCGAGTGATGGTATATCGGTTTGATACGGAACAAGTCCTCACGCTGATCGCGGCATCAACTACTTTTGATTGGACGATTAATTCAAGTATGGATTTGCATAAAATTTGGTTTAGCGAAACGCAAGGGGAATGCGGTAAATTAGAAATTCAGACCATCGACGATATTTATCAAGCTGATTTACCCCCGGCATACTTGGCATCACTTGAGGAACGTCAAGTAAGAGCTAAAGTAGCGATTCCCATTTTACAAAACTGTCCTCAGTCTAATCCAAACGCGGATGACGATCGGAAAATTTTCAGACAAAATCATCCATTAAAAAATTCTCACTGCTTATGGGGAGTGCTAGTAGTACATCAATGTTCTGGCGTGAGAGAATGGCAACAATTTGAAATCGATTTACTCCAGCAACTCACCGCGCAAGTAGCGATCGCGATCCAACAAGCCCAACTATTTAGGCAAGTCCAACAACAAGCTGAAAGAGAAAAATTACTCAACCAAATCGGTCGCGCTCTCAATACCAGTCTCGATCCCCAACATATTTTACAGCAAATCGTGCAGCTAACGGGAGAATGCTTTGGTGTCGATCGAGTAATTCTCTTTACATTAGAAGTCGAACAAATTCAAGTCATGAAGGAATGGCGAGCCAACGATAAAATTCCCTCCATATTAGATTTTAAAGCTCCCATTTCAGAATGGCCGGATTTAGTCGATCCTGCTTCCGAATTTAACCGTCGTAGAGCTTTCTATACCGATGATTACCTAACAATTACTCCCACCCCTATTCGTCAAATTCAAGTCGAACAATTGAATACCCTTTCCGTTTTGAGCGTACCCATCTTTATTCACGACCAACCATTTGGCGGTATTGCACTACAAACTACGATTTCTCCTCGTACTTTTAGCCAAGATGAAATTCACTTATTAGAGCGAATCGCGGACTTAGCCACTATAGCTCTTTACAATGCCTTCAATTACGAATGCTTGGAAGAATTAGTCAAACAGCGCACCCAAGAATTAGAGCAAGCCAAACAAGCCGCCGAATCAGCCAATCGTGCTAAAAGCGAATTTCTAGCAAATATGAGCCATGAGTTACGTACTCCCCTTAACTCTATTTTAGGGCTATCTCAGATGTTAAGGGAGCAATTTTACGGTCCTCTCAATGCCAAACAACGAGAGTACATGACTTGCATTCACAGTAGTGGAGAACACTTATTATCTTTAATTAATGACATCTTGGATTTGGCTAAAGTAGAAGCAGGTAAGGAAGATTTAAATTTTGCTACTGTAGGAGTTGGCGAACTTTGTTACTATTGTTTATCCGTGGTACGAGAAAAAGCTTATGAAAAAGGATTAAAACTAATTACTCAAATCGATCCCCAAGTTAAATTTTGCATGGCTGACGAACGCCGCTTGCGGCAGATGCTTTTAAATTTACTTGCTAATGCGATCAAGTTTACTTCTGTTGGTGAAGTTTCATTAATTGTAGAGAAGCAATCCCAAGGTATTTCATTTACGGTGTGCGACACTGGAATTGGAATTTCTAACGAAAATATTTCCCATTTATTCCAGCCGTTTTCTCAGTTAGATAGCCAATTAAATCGGCGTTATGAAGGAACGGGATTGGGATTAGCTTTGACTCGCCGTTTAGCGCGATTGCACGGTGGCGATTTAACCGTCAAATCAGAACTCGGTCATGGTAGTAAATTCAGTATTTATTTGCCAAATTTACCGTTAAGAAATACCCCTTATAATTCAACTAATTCAACTAATCAATATCAAACATTTGATTTGCCGCCACAAAAGAAATCAGAAATGACTGTAAATACGGGGGAAATAAAGCAGGAAGGAGCAATTTTGATTGTAGAAGATGATGATAAAAGCGCGATGTTGCTCCAAGATTATTTACAAGTGTTGGGATATCAGGTGGAGCATTTGGCAAATGGTAAAGGTTTTTTGGAGAGAGTGCGTTATCTGCAACCTGCGTTGATTTTACTGGACGTGCAATTACCCGGTCATTTGACTGGTTTAGATTTGTTAGCCATGTTGCGATCGCAACCGGATCTCCAACACATTGCAGTAGTCATGGTAACGGCGATGGCGATGGAAGGCGATCGGGAACGCTGTTTAGCCGCTGGAGCCAACGACTATATTAGTAAGCCGATCGGTATTGCTAAACTAGAAGCGATTTTGTCAAAATATTATAACCAATTTAACGATTCATCTTATCTGTCAACAGCTAATTGTTAGTTAGTCATCGGTCATTAGTCAATTGTCATTTGTTAGTTGTCATTATTTGTGATTCATTTGAAAGATAATTGACCGATGACCGATGACTATTGACTATTAAATATTTCCGGGATATCCATCGGGGAAAGTAGTAGTGCGATCGAAGTAAGCTTGAGAAGCATCAAGTTCTTGAGCGCGAAATAAATTACTGCCTCTTAATTGGGCTTTTTCCAACTTAGCTCCTGCTAGATTTGCTCTACTCAAATCAGCATATTTTAAATTGGCATAGCTCAGGTCTGCATTATATAAATCTGCTCCTTGCAAATTAGCATAGGATAGATCTGCATTCCGCAAATTGGCGTAACGCAGATTAGCTCTGGAAAGATTAGCATTTTGTAACTTAGCATCAGACAAGTCAGTTTGGTAAAGATTGGCATCACCGAGTTCAGCCGCTTGTAATTGAGCTTTGTGGAGATTGGCTTGAGTCAAGTTAGCATAAGGCAAGTGAATTGCCTGAAGATTGCTATTTTTGAGGTTAATTTTCTCTAAATTCGCCTCAAACAGGTAAGCCTGACTTAAATCAGTATGCTCAAAATCTCGTTTACCAGCTACGTATTGAGCCAACAATTCCTCCGTACTTAACTTCTGCATTTTGGTTTCGATACTGGAAGGTTGTCTTGCTACCACTCCATTAAAGTTACTTATAGACATTATTTTGAGTATTTATGCCTATTAAATTAAATGTAAATTATGGTAGCGAAAAACACTTTTCTCATAATCCTTTTTTTAGATTTGTAACTTAATTTTCAGATCTGACTCTTCTCATAGCCAATGACCCATGACTATTAACACTTTTGCTACTGTTAGTGCCAAGATCGAAAGCAAAGCAGAAGGATAGGAAAAATGGCACCATTGGGAGACTCGATCGCGCAACATTACCACGAGCGAACTAAATATGACCCCCAGACCATTGCAACCAAAAGTCAGGGGCTGGATTGGTCGCGCCAACCAATACCATTTAAAGAATACAAAATAGGCACTATCTTTGACCTCAAACCGTATCTGAAAGAACCACCAGAGGCATTTGCTAACGATCCGACGGCTATCTGGTGGCAGCGTTTGTCCCGCTTGCTATTTTGTAGCTACGGCTTAACCGCGAAAATGCCAACGATGATGGGAGAACCAGTATATCTCAGATCGGCACCTTCTGCCGGTGGACTTTATCCAGCCGAAGTTTACTTAATTTCTCGCGGTACGCCCTTACTCCCGCCAGGACTTTATAACTATCAACCCAAAACCCATTCTCTGATTAATTTTTGGGAAAACCAAGTTTGGACGACTTTGCAAGAAGCTGGTTTCCAACATCCTGTTTTAGAAAGTAGCCAACTGGCAATCGTGACTACAGCGGTTTTCTATCGGTCATCCTGGCGCTACCAAGACCGAGCTTATCGGCGCATATATTTAGATACCGGTCACCTGTTGGGGAACATTGAGTTAGCTTGTGCGATTAGTAACTTTCGCCCCTATTTAATTGGTGGATTTGCGGATAAAGCCGTTGACGATTTGCTTTATCTAGATTCGGAGCAAGAAGGAACGATTACGGTGATTCCTCTGGTAGATTTGCTGGAAACGAAACAAAACTTGCGATCGGGCTCAACCGCCTTACCTTCTCAAACGCAGACAGATTATCCAAAAATAGCGGATGGGGAATTGTTGGCATATTTACATCGCGCTACCCAAATTCTGGAGTTGTCCGCGCAACCAGTCTCGCCAAGTTTAGCCGAGGAAATATCCTTAGAAGATAAGTACAATTTTCCGTTTTGCTTGAAAGTCCCGACGGTTTCTTCACCAATTGAATGGGGAGAAAATTTAGAAGGACTGGAAAACACTATTTTCAGGCGTCGTTCTACTCGTGCTTACAACGGTGCTAATCTGACGTTGGATGAATTAAAAGCTTTGTTGGATTTCACTTATCAACCCCAAAATTATGTCGAGCAAGGGTTGGATGGTTCTCCAGATTATTTCGATCTGAGTTTAATCGAAACTTTTATTGTCGTGTTGGGAGTCGATGGACTTGAGGACGGTTGCTATTATTATGCGCCGAAAGCTCAAGAGTTACGGCAGATTCGCTTTAAAAACTTCCGCGCTGAGTTGTATTATTTGTGCCTGGGACAAGAGTTGGGCCGGGATGCGGCGGCGGTGCTTTTTCATACGGCTGATTTGAAAAAGTCGGTGGCAAAATATGGCGATCGCGTTTACCGCTATCTGCACATGGATGCCGGTCATTTGGGTCAACGGCTGAATTTAGCTGCCATTCGCCTCAATTTAGGTGTCAGCGGTATCGGTGGCTTCTTTGATGACCAAGTGAATGAAGTATTAGGTATTCCTGCTGATGAAGCAGTTCTTTATATCACTACTTTGGGTCGTCCGCGATCGACTTCAGTGTAAGCACTCGTACCAGTTCACTTAAACTTTGTCACGTTTACTATGTTGGTAAGGGGCTCGATCTTGCCTTAACCACCTTGGCGGTTTTTATTAAAAAAACCTTAAGAATTAAGGTTTTTTTATAGCTAAATCAAATTGATATGTCAAGAGTAATTTTTCGTATATTTTGAAAAATGTGATAATAAAAGCAGGAAAAGTGGGTAAATTTCTTTTATAAAGAGTTATTTCGCTTTTGTACGACACTTTGTCCGCTCATGATTGAATTCAGCCAGCAGGTCAGAGATTATGGGTAAAGTTCTAGTTGTAGAAGATAGTAAAGCCCAACGGGAGATGATCTCAGAGCTTCTCAAAGGGATCGGGCTGAAAGTTAGCGTAGCGTGTGACGGTGTGGAGGCACTGGAAAAAATACAGGGAAATCGACCGGATTTAGTAGTTTTAGACATAATTATGCCTCGAATGAACGGTTATGAACTTTGTCGGAAGCTCAAAAGCGATGCGAAAACTCAGAATTTAGTTGTGGTGATGTGTTCGGCAAAGAAAGAGGAATTCGATCGCTATTGGGGGATGAAGCAAGGTGCGGATGCGTATATTGCAAAACCATTTCACCCCGAAGAGTTAGTGGGAACGGTTAAACAATTGTTACGCAGCTAGGTCTTTACTTATTTTTCGAGAATTGTTGCAACAGATAAAATTCCCAAATTGGCAAGTCATTTCTTTGAGAAGTAAATTTTGACAGGTATCTCCTGCTTACCTACCGATCGGCGGTTGGATTAATTCTTGAAAATAATATAAGAGTTTTTTGCAAAAATTCTTTCCTTAAATAATAGAAAGAGTTATTAACCTTTCAGACGTTCTGCCAATGCAAATAAATGTAAAGACGATCGGGGCTAGGTATTAGCCACAGTTGACACTAGCTAACTTTGTTGAGATATGCTAGACCAAAAATACGATCATAACCAACAGGCGTGTTAAATAATGGTAACAATTGCTGGTTACAAAATTAGCGAAGCAATTTACGTAACTTCGCAGAAAGTAATTTATCGGGGTGTCAGATTAACAGATGAAAAACCAGTAATTATCAAGAGTTTTGGGTCTCGCTACTGTGCACCAGAAGAAATTTTTCGCTTCAAGCACGAATATGAAATCACTAAAAATTTATCCATATCTGGCATAATTAAACCAATAGAATTGTTAAACGATCGCCACAAACCAGTCCTAATTTTAGAAGATATTGGCGGCGTATCTCTTAAACAATATCTTAACGAGCATCAACTTTATTTAATCGAATTTTTCAAAATAGCCATTCAGCTAGTTGATACCTTAGGTAAATTACATCAACATAATCTAATTCATAAAGATATCAAACCTTCTAATATTATTATCAATCCCGATAATTTAGAAGTAAGAATTACTGACTTTGCTCTCGCCACCCAACTGAGTATAGAAAACCCCAGAATTGCCAGTCCAGAATTACTCGAAGGAACTCTTGCTTATATGTCGCCAGAGCAAACTGGCAGAATGAATCGCTCCATCGATTATCGCACCGACTTTTACTCGTTGGGAGTTACATTTTATGAAATGCTGACAAATCAGTTACCTTGTCACTCGGACGATTTGATGGAATTAGTTCACTGTCATATTGCTAGAATGCCCACCCCCTTAAATGAAATCAATCGAAAAATACCCAAAATAGTTTCTGATATTGTAATAAAACTAATCACTAAAACCGCCGAAGAAAGATATCAAAGTGCATTTGGGCTCAAAACAGATTTAGAACAGTGTCTAATTCAATGGGAAGAAAAAGGCGAAATATCAGACTTTACCATTGCCAGCAAAGATTTTTCAGATCAACTGCAAATTCCTCAAAAACTTTACGGAAGAGAGAAAGAATTAGCCAAACTTTTAGCAGCCTTTGAGCGAGTTTGCTCTGTCAAAACAGAAATGATGTTAGTTGCGGGATATTCTGGCGTTGGTAAATCTGCCTTGGTGCAAGAAATTCAGAAACCTTTAGTGAAGTATCGGGGTTATTTTATTTCGGGAAAATTCGATCAATTTAAGCGAAATATACCTTACTCCGCACTCATTCAAGCTTTCTCTGAATTGATGCGTCAACTAGTGGCAGAAAGTAAAGAGAAGATCGCAGTTTGGAAATCAAAGCTATTAGAAGGATTAGGAGAAAATGGACAAGTTATTATTGATGTAATTCCCGAAGTAGAATTAATCATCGGCAAACAGCCAGAAGTAGTGCAATTAGGGCCAACAGAATCCCAAAACCGCTTCAATAGCGTATTTCAAAACTTTATTAATATCATTGCCAATAAAGAACACCCCCTAGTTTTATTTTTAGATGACTTGCAATGGGCTGATTTGGGTTCATTAAAATTAATTGAATCCATCATGAACGATGGAGAACAAAAATCTTTATTGCTGATAGGAGCTTATCGCGACAATGAAGTTAACCCAACTCATCCTACTATTCAAACAATCGAAAAAATTCAACAAGCTGGAGCAGTTATTAATCAAATAGTTCTCGAACCTTTGAATTTAGAAAATGTTTTAACTTTAGTCACGGATACTTTGGTTGAAGCAGACGCTGATTCACACTCCACGCAATCTGAAAGGAGCGTGCCGTTAGCTGAGTTGGTTTTTAATAAAACTCAGGGAAATCCATTCTTTTTGACAACTTTACTGTCTACTTTGTACGCTGAGAAGCTGCTGAAATTTGATTTTACTCAAGGGCGTTGGTTGTGGGATATCAGGCAAATTCAAGGGATTGGTATTACCGATTATAATGTAGTTGAATTGGTGGCGAGAAATATTCAAAAACTCTCAGAATCTACCCAGGGAGTATTGAAACTAGCTGCTTGCATTGGCAATACATTTAATTTAGATACTCTTGCGATCGTTAATGAAAAATCATTAGTGACTACTGCCGATGAGTTGTGGGGAGCGTTGCAAGCTGGGTTGATTTTGCCACTTTCACCAGATTACAAGATTCCGCTATTTATTGATGAATTAGAGCAAAAGTATTGGCAGGAAAGAAATTCCAGAGTAAGCTACAAATTTTTACACGATCGCGTACAGCAAGCAGCTTATTTTCTCATTCCCGATCCCCAGAAAAAACAAACTCATCTTAAAATTGGCGAACTGCTACTTAAAAATATTCCTAAAAGTGAAATTGAAGAAAATATATTTGATATCGTCAACCAACTAAATATAGGAATAGAATTCGTTACAGAAGAAGTCGAAAAAGAAGAACTAGCCAAATTAAACTTGATGGCGGGAAAGAAAGCTTTAGCTGCCAACGCTTATGATGGGGCTGTAAGATATTTAAATGTTGGATTGCAACTACTGCCAGCAGATAGTTGGGAAAATCGGTATGAATTGACACGAGATATTTTTGTAGAAACTGCGGGGGCAGAATATCTTAATATAAACTTCGAGCGGGCTAAACAATTATCTGATGTCGTATTAGAAAGAGCTAAAACCTTACTAGAAAAAATTCCAATTTATGAGACAAAAATACAGTTCTACATTGCCCAAAACCAGATGCAAGAAGCGATAGACACTGCACTGCCAGTTTTGAACTTGCTAGGAGTTAGACTGCCAAAAAACCCAAGTACACTGCATATTTTATTAGGTTTGATTCGCACAAAATTAGTATTATCAAGAAAGCGGATAGAAGACTTAGCCAACCTTCCGGAAATGACCGATTCATATAAACTGGCGGCGATGGGGATATTAATGAAAATCACTTCCCCTGTTTTTATGGCAAGTCCAGCCATGTTCCCGCTAATTATATTTGCGATGCTGAATTTAGGCATCAAATATGGCAATTGTTCATATTCAGCGTTAGCATATGTTATTTACGGATTGCTGCTATGTGGGAGTCTAGGAGATATCGAATCTGGCTATCAATTTGGGCAATTAGCACTCCAAATTATTGAAAAATATGATGCCCAAAAACTAAAACCGATCGTGTATGTAACATTTAATTCTGGGATCAGACAATGGAAAGAACCTGCAATAAAATCAATCCAGCCTTTTGTTGAGACAATTCTTGTAGGGCTAGAAGTGGGAGATATAGAATATGCGTGTCATAATGCGAGGTACTATTGTTCTTACCCTTTCTTAACCGGTGAGCATCTAGAATCTTTAGCACAAAAACAAGCAAAATATCTGAAGATGCTGTTAAATTTTCAACAGGAAATTCAGATAAATTATACCCAAATATGGAGTCAAGTAGTTTTAAATTTACTCGGTGTATCTACAGATAAATGCCATTTGGTGGGGGAGATGTTTAATGAAGATGAAAAGCTGCCAAATTTTCTGAAGAATAATAATGTGGTATGTCTGTTTCATTTTTATTTTTTAAAGGCTGGGTTGTTGTATTTATTCAAAGAATATGCTCAGTCGGTTGAACAAGCAAAACTGGCTGAAAAATATATAGAAGGTGGGTTTTGTTCTTTGCCGCTGACTGCACACAATTTTTACTATTCTTTGGCATTACTAGCTTTGTGTTCTAACAGTTCAAATCAGCAGAAAAGAGGCTATCTAAAAAAAGTAGTATCGAATCAGAAAAAACTCAAAAAATGGGCATTTCATGCGCCAGGTAATTATCAACACAAGTATGAGCTTGTGGAGGCAGAGAAAGCGCGAGTTTTGGGTGAAGATATAAGAGCGATTAAATATTACGATCGGGCCATCAAAGGAGCCTCCGAACAAGGATATATCCAAGAAGAAGCACTCGCCAATGAACTCGCCGCCGAATTCTACCTCGCCTGTGGCAGAGAAAAAATTGCTCAAACTTATCTAACAGATGCCTACTACTGTTATGTTCGGTGGGGAGCTAAAGCAAAGGTAAAAGATTTAGAAGAAAGATATCCCTATTTAGTTATTCAAACACAAGATTCGAGCATCACATCAATTCCAACTATTACTAGCCTTCATAATTCTACTAGTCGAGCTTATTCAGATATTTTAGACTTCACAACGATTATCAAGTCATCGCAAACCATTGCTGGTGAAGTAGTACTGGATAACCTATTAATAAAGTTGATAAAAATTGTCATAGAAAATGCCGGGGCAAATACTGGTATATTGCTTTTGGAACGACAAGGAGAGTTGTTCGTTGAAGCTATTGGAACCAGTGCAAACGAACAAGTATCGGTTCGACAATCAACTCCTATCAATAACAGCCAACAGTTACCATTATCTTTAATTAATTATGTATTTTCTACTAAAGAAGATGTGGTTTTAAATAATGCTTATAAAGAAGGAAGATTTACTAAAGATTCGTACATTCAAGAATATCAGACAAAATCTATTTTATGTACTCCAATTTTAGGGCAAGGTAAACTTATTGGCATTCTCTATTTAGAAAATAATTTAGCAATAGGAGCTTTTACTCCCGCTCGGTTACAACTGTTGAAGCTTTTGTGTTCTCAAGCAGCTATCTCTATAGAAAATGCTCAACTTTATGAAGAGCAAAAAGAATATGCGGAAACTTTAGAGCGGAAAGTATTAGAGAGAACCCAAGCATTGCACCAGTCAGAGGAAAAGTTTTCTACAGCTTTTCGTTCTAGTCCTAATTCGATCGCGATCACCAGAGTTTCAGATGGACATTACATTGAAGTAAACGATACTTTTTGTCGCATTTTTGGTTATACTCGCGAAGAAGTAATTGGTTGTACCACATTAGAGCTTAACAATTGGGTTAATCCAGAAGATCGCGTCCGAATGAGGCAGGAATTGCTAGACAAAGGAGCAATTCGCAATTGGGAATTAGATTTTCGCATCAAGTCAGGTGAACTAAAAACAATGCTGGTATCGGCAGAAATTATCGACTTGGGTGGAGAATCATGTATATTATCTGCCAGTAACGATATTACCGATCGCAAACAAATAGAACAAGCACTGCGAGAAAGCGAAGAACGTTATCGCGCCGTTATTGAAGACCAAACCGAACTCATTTATCGCTTTAAGCCAAATGGCATTCTTACTTTTGTTAACGATGCTTACTGTCGCTATTTCAATAAGAAACGTTCCGATTTAATTGGCAGCAACTTTATGCCAGTTATTCCAGAGGAAGACCAACTTAAAATCAAGCAAAATTTGGCTTCCCTGAATCAGGATAACCCGATCGTAAATATTGAACATCGAGTAATATTTGGGAAATTACAACGGTGGCAACAGTGGACTGACCGAGCAATTTTTGACGAAAATGGTAACTTAATAGAGTTTCAAGCGGTAGGAATAGATATTAGCGATCGCAAACAAGCCGAAGAAGCATTACGGGAAAGTCAAAGAGCTTTATTCACTTTAATGAGCAACTTACCCGGTATGGCTTACCGCAACCTTTATGACGAACATTGGACAATGGAATTTGTCAGCGAAGGTTGCTTTGAATTAACAGGTTATCTGCCAGAAGATTTAATTGGTAACCGCACTATTTCTTATGAAGAAATGACACATCCAGAAGACCGAGCTTCGGTACGTTATGCGATTGAATCTGCTGTTATTTCTCGACAACCATTTGAGCTAGTCTATCGAATTATTACTGCTACTGGCGAACCGAAATGGGTGTGGGAAAAAGGTCAGGGAATTTTTTCTAGTTCTAGAGAACCGCTCGCATTAGAAGGATTTATTACCGATATTAACGATCGCAAACAAGCAGAAGAAGCTCTCCAAAAAGCCTTAGCAACCGCAGATGCCGCAAGTCGCGCTAAAGGAGAATTCCTCTCGAAAATGAGCCACGAATTGCGAACACCCCTCAACGCCATTCTCGGTTTTACTCAAGTACTAGCTCGCGACAATACTATTACCGGACAGCAGCAAGAATATCTGGGCATCATCAGTCGTTCCGGAGAGCATTTACTTACTCTAATTAATGACGTACTGGAAATGTCCAAAATTGAAGCAGGTCGAATTGAGTTACACGAAAATAGTTTCGATTTATATCGCCTGCTGAATAGTTTAGAAGAAATGTTCCGATTAAAAGCAGAAACAAAAGGCTTACAGCTTATATTTGATTATAATCCAAATCTTCCTCAATACATCAAAACCGATGAAAGCAAATTACGCCAAGTCTTAATTAACTTATTAGGAAATGCGATCAAATTTACCGAACGGGGCGGCGTTGCATTACGCGCCAAAAAAGAAGAGCGAGAAACCGCAAAACAAAACATCATTTTATTTGAAATAGAAGATACTGGTCTTGGTATAGCCCCTGAAGAATTCGACCAATTATTCGACCCCTTCGGACAAACGGAAACAGGTAGAAAATCGCAATCAGGCACGGGCTTGGGTTTGCCAATCAGTCGGCAATTCGTACAACTAATGGGCGGAGATATTACCTTTTCCAGCACCTTAGAAAAAGGAACAATTTTTAAATTTTTCATTCAATTTAATTTTGCAGATAACGGCGAGATACAAACCCGAAAATCCAATAAAAAAGTAATTAGTTTGGCTCCCAATCAACCCACTTATCGCATCTTAATAGTAGACGATAAATGGGAAAGCCGCCTATTACTAGTTAACCTGCTTTCACCGCTTGGTTTTCAACTGCGAGAAGCCGCCAACGGTCAAGAAGCCGTTACTATTTGGGAAAATTGGCAGCCTCATTTAATTTGGATGGATATGCAGATGCCAGTCATGGATGGATATCAAGCTACCAAACAAATTAAAGCCCAACTAACAAGTCAGGCTACCGTAATTATCGCACTCACTGCCAGTGCCTTTGAGGAACATAAAGCGATCGTTATATCAGTGGGATGTGATGATTTTGTCAGCAAACCTTTCCGAGAAGAAGTCATTTTTGAAAAAATGGCAGAGCATTTAAGAATAAGCTATCTTTATGAAGAAAAAGATTGTAAATATGATGCAAAAATTGGGTTACCAAGCAAACCTACTGTTTATGAGATTAAATCAGAAGATTTGGCGACCATACCTGCTGAGTGGATAACGCAACTGTATCAAGCTGCCAGGGAATTAGATGAAGAATTACTGGGACAGTTAATCGAACAGATTCGCCATTTAGATGCAGCTAAAGCCAACGCATTAGCAGATTTGGTTAAAAAACTGCGGTTCGATCGCATTATCAATTTAATTCATGAATACCAAAATGGATAGCAATCTACCTACCGAATCGAAAGGCAAAATACTCATCGTTGATGATACTCTTGAAAATATCAACCTTTTAGGAACAATGTTAGCTGAATACGGCTACAAAGTTCGCAAAGCATTGAACGGACAATTAGCTTTAATGGGAGTACAAACATCTCCACCAGACTTAATTCTACTGGATATCAATATGCCAGAAATGAACGGTTATGAAGTTTGCAAGAAACTGAAGGAATCAAACAATACTTGCGATATTCCCGTCATTTTCTTAAGTGCTTTAGATGATGTGTTAGATAAAGTAAAAGCTTTTTCAGTTGGGGGGGTAGATTACATTTCCAAACCATTTCAGTTTGAAGAAGTTTTGGCACGGGTGGAAAATCATTTAACGATTCAGCGCTTGCAAAACAGCCTCAACGAACAAAATGTACTTTTGCAAAAATCGGAAGCACTAGAACGAGAAAAATCTCAACAACTAGAACAGGCTTTACTATCCCTACAGCAAACTCAGGCTCAATTGATTCAAAGTGAAAAAATGTCTTCTTTGGGTCAATTAGTGGCTGGGATTGCCCACGAAATTAATAATCCAATTAGTTTTATTTATGGAAATCTCAAATATCTCTCTGATTATAGTCCTCAAATGATGCAATTAATTCAGCTATATCAGCAATCATTACCGAATCCTTCCGCAGATATTCAGCAGTTAGAAGAGTCTCTCGATTTGGAATTTCTCAATGATGATTTGCCCAAAATGTTAACTTCTATGAAAGTAGGAGCAGAACGTATTCGCAATATAGTTGACAGCTTAAAAAATTTTTCTCGCCTCGGTGAATCAGAATTAAAGTCCGTAGATATTCATCAGGGATTGGATAGTACTTTAATGCTTTTGCAACATCGGCTAAACAACGAGGATAGTGGTTTATTCATCAACGTAGTAAAGGAATATGGTTCGTTGCCTTTAATTAAGTGCTATGCAGGCCAAATTAATCAAGTATTTATGAATATTTTAAATAATGGGATAGATGCTTTAGAAAAAAAACAAAAGCAAAATAATTACAATTTTCTATCACCCACAATTCGGATTATTACCGAGACAATTGACGCCAATACTATATGGATTAAAATAAACGATAATGGCGTCGGAATGTCAGGGGAAATAAAAAAGAAAATATTCGATCCATTTTTTACGACCAAACAAGTCGGGTCTGGCACTGGATTGGGATTATCAATTACCTATCAAATTGTAGTAGAATCTCACAAAGGACAACTTTATTGTGAAAGTAAAGAAAGCGAAGGAACGACCTTTACGATTATTTTGCCAATTCATAATTAATCTGAATCTAAAAATCTAGGCAACGTAGCAGAAAAGCTACACCTATCATCTGTGTTCATCTGTGTTCATCTGTGGTAAAAATAGAGCCTGGTATTCCCAATGATAAAGGTAAGAGCATGGGAAGACGGGTTTTGTTATCAGGTTGTCTGTTGTTATCAAGGATAGTTTACTAAACCCGCCCCTACAACTACATAATGTTACCGGATATGATATCTGATATTAAATTTTTACCGCAGATGAAAACAGATAAACGCTTTCTAAACGCAGATAAGAGAATAAAATCGATTTACTTACCAATACAAAAACGACTGAAAATACGATCGAGTACTGATTCAGTCACTTCTTCACCAGTAATTTCTCCCAGTGCTTGAATCGCACCCCGCAGATCGATCGTCCAAAAATCCAAGGGAAGTGCCTCATTTATGGTTGTTTGCACTTGCTCCAGACACATCTTAGCTGTTGTCAGTGCTGCTGCTTGTCGCTGATTAATTGCTAAGTCCATGTCAGATGCTTGAATATTACCAGTATGAACTGCTGCCAAGATTGCGTTTTCTAAATCTTCAATTCCCAAATAACGAGCAGCTGCGGTGAAAACTTGCGATCGCATATCATGCGGAATCGCCGAAACAAGCTCTTTCTTTTGTTCTTCTCCTACTAAATCGATTTTGTTGATGACTAAAATTACCGGGCGGTGTTGCACCTGTGCGTAAATCTCTCCATCTTCTGCCGTCCAACCAGCTTCGGCGTCTATAGTAAGTAATACTAAGTCAGCAGCACTAGCAGCGTTGCGCGATCGCTCTACCCCGATTTTTTCTACCACGTCAGCGGTTTCCCGAATTCCAGCCGTATCCAGCACTTGCACCGGGATACCCCCCACCACTAGCTGAGATTCCACAACATCGCGCGTCGTACCGGGTAAATCGGTGACAATGGCGCGATCGCTTTTACTCCAAGCATTCAACAAACTGGATTTTCCCACATTGGGACGCCCCACAATTGCTACTTTTAATCCAGTACGCAACAATTCTCCCCGATCGGCGGTAACTAAAATCCGGTTTACCTCTGTTAAAACTCCCTCTATTTGTCCTTTTACCGCTTCCTCATCCAACGGCGGCAAATCTTCCTCGAAATCAATTCTCGCTTCAATTTCTGCCAAAATATCCAAACAAGTCGCCCTTAACTGGCGAATTGGCTCTCTTAATTTCCCCTGCAACCCCGCTAAGGCAAATTGCGCTGCTTGAGGAGATTTCGCACCTACCAAATCGCTGATACTTTCTGCCTGCGTCAAATCCAAACGCCCGTTCAAAAATGCCCGCAGAGTAAATTCTCCCGGTTGTGCCAGTTTTGCACCCAACTCTATACATAGTTGTAATACCTGCTGCACCGCCATGATGCCGCCGTGACAGTGGAACTCTACCACGTCCTCTCGCGTGTAAGAACGAGGCGCTTTCATGATCAGCAACAGCGCTTCATCTACTACCTGCTGAGTTTTCGGATGGCGGATATAACCGTAGAGAATGCGATGAGTTTCCCAAGGTTGTTGCCCTGGAGAATGGAAAATTGCCCGCGCGATCGCAAAAGCTTCCATTCCCGATACCCGCACGATGCCCACACTGCCTTGTTGCGGGACAACGGCAGTCGCGATCGCCGCGATCGTCGTACCTGCTGCAAATGTCTGAGACATTCTACTAATCTTTTATTTTTTCCCTTTTGCGCCGTTAATTTCCTCTTCCCGCACCAACATCAACTCGTATAATTCTCCCAAAGTATACGTCTTGCCCGTACTGGGATTTTGCGGTTCTAGGGCTACCCGCAAAGTTTCCAACGTATCAGCTTGAATTTTGGTGACGAAACCGTTCTCAATGCCATTTGCCGTACTAGCTGGCAAGCCGCAATAAGCCTGCAACTCCTGGAGACTCCAGCCTTTCACTTCTCTGGCATTCCGAAGGATTTCTCCGACTCGGAAAACTCCCTGAGAGTTGAATCGATACCGACCTGAAGTTTGTTCTACTCGACTCTTGCTCACACTTTGCAACTTAATTAACCTAACTTAATTTATCTATCTATTTTATGTTACCGATCGACTTGACATTTATACGACAAATCGTATATGCTGTATTATAGCACAAATAAAAATTGACTTTGCCTATTCGACCAGCGCACCTCATTAAAACTTTCTCAGTATTCAGTTACTCCGGCGATCGCAGCTTAATTAGCCCTCTTTTCATAGGGGGTTAAAGCGTCTTTCCGTACATATCCGATCGATAAATCAGCTTCCACTCACAGAAAACGAACAGAATCATCATGTCTCGCCACCTCACCAAGAGGGGCTCGCGCCGCCTCAAAAGTCAAAGTCTGATTGCTGCTGGCAAAATCAACCCCATTCAATGGGACATCTCTAAGGGAGAAGCCGCCCAAGCATTAAAAAACTTTGGCATTCCCGTCAAAGAAGTCAAAAAAGTCCACTGCTTAAAACATCAGGTATGCGTTTCTTACTGGGATGTCGAAGGTAAGGTATGCTGTTCGTTTTTCAGCTACCGGATTTTCGATCGTTGGCTGGAGGCAGTGGAAAATGCGATCGAAGATTGCCAAATTATTGCACAATGGGATAGCTTGAGCGAAATCATCGAATATGAGTTGGTGCAGTTTAACTATCCCGTAAAGATGGCAAATCAAATTTGGGATAAGGTGAAAAAACGTTGGTATCAGTTGGCAGAAGGAATTTCGGTATTGGAAGAATTAAGAGTTTAAGCTTATTAAATTGTAGGGTAGGTTAGGCACGGACAATCAATGAGGCTACTTCCAACCAATAATTAACGAACCGTGCCGTAACCCACCATAGTCGAGTAGAAAAGATATCATTAGAAATGGTGCGTTAGTCCTCATGGAAAAAATACCATTGGAAATGGTGCGTTAGCGGTAGCGTAACGCACCCTACATAATATACATTAAAATTAGTTCGGCAATTCAGCATTCCTTAAAGGTAATTTATCTCTGTGTTCTGAACTACTTGGATTTGGATAAGCATAAGAATTCTCGTTCTCTAGCAAATAGAGAGAAAGCATGATTTCTGCTAAAGTTCTTTGCAAAGTGTAATATAAACCTTGCCAACCATCTAGGATAGCCCTATTTACAATTAAGCAGTAAACCAAAATCAAAAAAGGAGCAATAAATTTTTGCTTGCGGAGCCGATCTGGTAAACTAAGTTCACTTCCGGGAGTTTCCAGTAGCTTTTTAGACTCAATAATCATGTATCGATTTTGAGCCGATAGCCACCTATTTAAAGGTTTGCGATCGTCGTGGCAAATATAAGAAAAAAGCTCCGCAGATTGCCCATTTACCAAAACCCGATGGGCGTGTCCATCATCTACATACTTCGCTTTTTCTCTGCGATACAAAACTTGGCGAGGTGGTAACAACGTCGCACGCAAAGGTTTACCGTAAATGCAATATTTGAACTTTACAAAATAACCATCTACCGAGTTATCCTCTGTCAGCGCAGCCATTTCAGCAATTAATTCATCAGTTAAAATGTAATCTGCATCTAAAGAAAGAACCCATTCAGAATTGATTTTTTCCAATCCGTAGTTACATTGGGAAGCAAACGAATCAAATTTGTGTTGAAAGATTTGGACTTGAGAATATGAATTTAAAATTTCTAAAGTTGAATCCGTACTGTAACTATCAATTACTACAATTTTTTTAGCCCAATTCAGTTTATCAAGAGTCCGATCGATGTTAGGAGCTTCGTTATAGGTTACGATCAGAGGTACAATTTTCTCTAACATAATAATTCCGCATTATTGAAGCTAACTAATAATACGGAATTATTAAAAAATATCCGGCGCTTTAACCAAAAATCGATATACCAAAAAATGCCATGTTCTAATATTTACTTACTTTGCCACAACACAGCATCGACTTCCAAAGATATGGGAACCTGCCAGCAAATTGAAAAGTCATATCTTTATAACCTTCTGATTCCATAATATTCGTCAGAGTTTTCACAGAGAAAAATTTGATATGACCCCCATCCCAAAGAGGAGCAAAATGGTTATCCATTTTACCTGAAAGAGCAAGTGCTACATTTTTTAAATAGCCGTGATAGGGTGTGGTAAGAATTAAACTACCATTTGGTTTCAAGCATTTTCGAGCCGCTTTTAATAATTCTCTAGGATAAAACAAGTGTTCAATTACTTCTGTGGAGATGACAATATCTACAGAATTTTCCAATTCTGAATATGGCAGGTTGTAAATACTTGATTGGATAAACTGACAATCTGGAAAGCTAAGACGAGCAAATTTGATACCCGATTCGGATTCTTCAACACCAACCACATCATATCCTTGTTGTGCAATTAAATGGCTGAGACTGCCATTACCGCAGCCGAGATCGAGGATGCGAGGCTTTGAGATAGCAGAAGGCGTAGCTTGGGAAAGCAAATTTAGAAGGGGTGAAATTAAATAAGCATGATGATGATCGGGATTGCTATCTTGATAAGAGTATTCGTATTGGTTAGAAAGCATTTCCATAGTTTGCTGTAAAATTTAATTTTTGTGCTTTAGGAAGATATTAATTGTTATCTAAGTAATCAAAGGTAGGTATAGGCGCTTGCTTGAGGATCGCCGTGTATATTTCACTCAGTTTTAAAGCAATGGGTCTCCAAGTGTATCGTTCTAGAACGATCTGATGAGCGCGATCGCTCATCTGTTTAGCTGTTTGCGAATCGCTGAGGAAATGTTGCAGGGTAGATGCGATCGCATTAACACTCAATTCGGTTACATAACCTAATTGATGCGCTTCCACTAAAGAAGCAAGCGCTACACCCGGAGTAACGATCGCAGGTAATCCGGTGGCTAAAGCTTCTAATACGGCAACGCCAAAATTCTCCGAATGAGAAGTTAAGGCAAACAGATCGGCACCTTGTAGTAATAAGTCTTTCATTTCTCCTGAAACAAATCCGGAACGGTAGGTGCGTCGATCGATACCAGCAGAATGTAAAAGAGCATCAATTTCAGCTTCATAATCAGGAGAACCGCTTCCCGCTAGGACAAAAATAAAGCGTTGATGCGCCACTTTTCCTAAAGCGGGAAGTAGATAATCTAAACCCTTTTTAGGATGCAATCGAGACATAAAAAGGATAACAGGTTCATCTAGCGGTACTTTCAATAATTGCCGCAATCGATGGCGAGCATCTGGAATGTGAGTAGGTACGGATAAACCGTGTGGTAAAATAAAATTGGGAGCTTTTAAACAGAGTTTTTCTGCTTCTTCCTGTTCCCTAACAGAAGTAAAATGGATGGCTTGGCTGCCATTAAGATTGGTGCGTTCTATCAAATTTAAATAAATCTGCTTTTTATAATAACTTTGTTCTAAAGACCATTGGCAAAGCTGACCTAAAGGCCGAATAATATAAGGAATACCCTTTTTACGAGCGATCGCCATTGCAGCGGTAGAAGTATAGGAAAAAATAGCATGGATATGTAACAAATCGTATTTGGTAATATTTTGCCAAAGCCATGTAGTGAATTGAGTGGAAAAAGCAAATTCTCGTAAAGATGGAATGGGTGGAGAAAAACGAGGGAAAAACCAGACTGGTACTTCGTTATATTCAATACGTTCCTGTAACGGGACATTTAGTAAGCCTGCGCCATTATCATTAGTAGTAGCGATTTCAACATCAATACCTTGTTTTTGCAATGCTTTAACCATTTCCAAAATCGCCTGACTTGGCCCACCTCTGACTGGTGCAACTGAGGGAATTACATGAAGCACTTTCATGCTGAAATATTCTCCCACCAATATTTAAGAATGAATAAACTCCAGCGACGATACCAAGGTTTGAGAGATATATTTTTGTCAAAATTAACCTCTGAGAAAAAATCACTCCATTCTGCTGCCATCCATCGATCGAATGGGAAAGAAAATCCTTTTTTGGGGCGGTTTATTATCCAATCTGGCAATTCAGGAAAGGCTTGAATTAATAACTGCTTGTTTGGTGCTAGACGAATATGGCTGGGAATTGAGGCAATAGTTTCTAATAAAACTCGATCCACAAAAGGAACCCGCAATTCTAGTCCCCAAGCCATACTCATCACATCGCTATCTCGCAATAATTGGTTACGCATATAGTAGTTTATTTCTAACCAACTAACTTCATCTTTTAAGGTTGGGAAACTGGGTAATATTTCTTGTTGCCTCTCGATTTTGTTTTTGATGTATTGATTGGCGATCGCACGAGCTTCCCAATGGGAGAAAATGCCCCGAAAACAG
Organism: Leptolyngbyaceae cyanobacterium; assembly: GCA_036703985.1. Taxonomy (GTDB): domain Bacteria; phylum Cyanobacteriota; class Cyanobacteriia; order Cyanobacteriales; family Aerosakkonemataceae; genus DATNQN01. The sequence goes on along the minus strand of DATNQN010000071.1, from coordinate 194,894 downwards.
TGGTAAGCATTCACCGAAGAGGGAGTTTGCTGCCAAAAATCACCCAAGCGCTTAAGTTGGGGCGATTTTACCGAATTTTCTAATACCATTCCTATGCCGACATTGAGCGGGTAAACAGCTTTTAATATTTTGCCTAATTGCACCATTTGCGGTACTTTTTCAAATGACTGGTAGCCGCCGAATAATTCATCTCCTCCCAATCCGGAAAGGACTACTTTAGTACCGTCTTGACGGGCAATTTGAGAAACACAAAATGTATTGAACCCATCAATAGTGGGCTGATCGATCGCAGCTAAGAATTGCGGTAAAAGTTGGCGACCTAATGAAGCCGTGATTTGATATTCTGTATGATGACTGCCAAATCGATCGGCAACTTTCTTGGCTATTTCTCCTTCATTCCATTCGGGTTCTTCAAATGCGATCGAGTAGGTGCATAACTTATTAGTTTGAGTTTGGGAAGCTAAAGCCAAAAGCGTACTTGAGTCAATACCGCCACTGAGAAATATTCCTACTGGTACATCGCTAACAAAGTGATGTGCGATCGAATCGAGTAAGGCAGCGCGGACTTTTTCTTTTGCTTCTGACGGGGAAATTTTTTCCGGAGTAAAATCGATTTGCCAATATTGGGACTGGGTAATATCTCCCGATTGCCAATGTAAATAAGAACCTGCGGATAAACAGTATATTCCATCAATTAAAGTATGGGGTTCTGGTACTGAACCTGCAATCAGATAACCGTATAAGCCTGCACTACTGAGGCTAATAGAAGGTAATTTGGTAGCTAAAATGGCCTTTAATTCAGAGGCAAATAGTAGGGTACAGCCCGATCGCCAGTAATATAATGGTTTAATCCCTAAAGGATCGCGGGCTAAAAAGCAAGTTTTTTCCCAATCATCCCAAATGGCAAAAGCAAACATTCCTCGCAGGTGTTTTACACAATCAGCACCTATTTTTTGATAAAGCTTGAGAATAACTTCCGTATCTGTTTGAGAGTGGAATTGTTCCCCTTGGGCAATTAGTTGCGATCGCAATTCTCGAAAGTTATAAATTTCGCCGTTAAAGGTAATCCAGTAACGCCCATCAGCAGTAGACATGGGCTGATGTCCGGCAGGACTGAGATCGAGAATGGAAAGACGAGTATGTGCGATCGCAGTTTGTCGATCTGCGGAAATATAAAATCCTCGGTCATCTGGGCCACGATGCTGCAACGCACCCAGCATTCTGTAAATTAAGGTATATAGTTCTTCTAAAAATGGATTAACATTTAATACGCCAGCAATTCCACACATATTACGCTTTTTCCCTTATTCAATTTGGCGAACTGAAGAACTCTTCTAAATATTTTGATAGATTTTTTTTAAACCTATCAAATCCATATATATCAATTATTTTTTGGCGTAAAACTTCAGGCTGATACAAAATAGGATTCGGGTAGTTGCCCTGCAATATTTGAATAAGAGTTTTAGCGATTTGTGTTACATCATCTGGCTCAACTAAAGCACCCAATTTACCGTGACAAAGAGCATCAATAGCACCATCTTGATTACCACCTAATGCAGGCTTTCCACAGGCTAAAGCTTCTAGGTAAACAATACCAAATCCTTCCTGTTTACTAGGCATAGCAAAAACATCACAAAAATTGTAGTAGTTGCAAAGTTCTTCATCTGGAATAAATCCAGCTAATGTGACATATTTTTGTAACTGATGCTGGGCAATTAATTTTTCAAGTCTGGGGCGATCGTCACCTTTTCCAACAATTATGTAATGAACATTAGGTATTTCTTGGATGATTTGAGGTAAGGCATCCAGCACTTTGTCATATCCCTTATATGATTCCGTAAGTGATAGACGGTTAACAGTTAAAATTATGGGCTGATCCGACGTTAATCCATGACGCTTTAAAATATAAGTGGGTTTACCACAAATTTGGAAGCGATCGGGATCGAATGTATTAGGCAAAAGCAAGATTTTGCTTGGGTTAAGTTGTTGTTCTTTCAAAAGGCGATCGCGCGTGTAACCGCTAACGCAAAGAATTCTATCCGCATAACGAAGAGCCATTTGCAAGTCAGGACGCTGAATATCCCAAGCCTCTACACCGTGAGCAACTGCCCAATAGGGGATACCTGCGATATGTTTCAGCCAGTAGGCAGCAACAGTAAAATTAAGATGAGTAGTTATTACTAAATTAGGTTTTTGCCAAATTCCAAGCCCTATAAGTTGGGCAGCGAAACCAGAAGTCCGTAAGAATGAAGGCCAACATCCCGTAAAGTAAAAATTAGTATTAGATTGCTGCAAAAAGCCTCCATCCGAATGAGTATCATGTTTCAATAAAACCTGGTAATTGAAATCGGGTTTAATACTTTGTAATGCTGAGAGCAAAAAAGCAGAATAAACTTGGATTCCGCCTTTAAAATTGAATAAATTAGGAATCCATACATGAATATTGCGTGCTAATGGCATAGCTTTCATAAAAATAGATCAAATCAAAATTATTAATTTTTTCCTATAATTGATGCTTTAGATTAACTTCAAATTTTTAAAATACCCAGATAGTATAATGCTTCTCTTAGTCCTTGAGTGGTTTGATAATAGCTATAGTTGTTTACTATTTTCCGACTTTCTTCTCCCCAAATTTGTAGGAGTTTTCGGCTTGAAAAAGCTTCTTTAAGACAAGTAGCAAGTGCAGACACATCACCAGCAGTAAAAATCAGTCCATTTTTAAATGGTTGCACTAAGTCCTGAGCACAACCAACATAACTACTAACAATTACAGCACGAGACATACACATAGCTTCGTTAATTGCGAGTCCCCAACTTTCCTCAGCGCTATAGCTGGGTAAAACAAACACATCGGCAACAGAATATGTACGAGGCATAAAAGTTTGATTTTGAAACGGAGCAAAATAGATGTAAGGATGATTAGCAGCTTGCAATTTTAATTCACTTTCTAAGGCACCAGATCCTACAAATAGTAATGATACTTCTGGTAGGTTAGCCTGTAAAAATGCTTGTAACAAATCTAGAGGTCGCTTTTTATCTTCCAATTTACCAGCGAATAAAATTACTCTATGTTCTTTGGGTATTCCTAATTCCTCCTTCCAAATTATGGCTTGATGCTTTGCTTCTTTAGATGCGTTAAAAAAGCGTTGATTATCAACGGCATGAGGCGCAAAAAATAACTTTTCTGGTGCAACACCGTGATGGCAGAAGTAATTATAATTTGCTTTACCGACATAAAGCAAAGCAGAAAACTGTTGATAAATCAAGGTTATCAGTTTTTGCCGGAGCCATTCTTTCATACCAGTACGAGGAAAAAGCCGATGGGAGTCACCGCGAAAAAGTAGTGGTGCTTGGCGACGATTCCAACGCCAGACGAAATCATAAATACTGGCATAGTTATAAGTCATTAGTAAAACTGCATTGGGGTTGTACATCTTGACTTGTTGTAAAAGAGTGGGGTTTTGTAATCCCCAAAAATGGTAAGTACCTGGATTTTTACTAATATTTGGCACAAATTCATAATCGTATCCTGCTAAAAGAGGAATATCCCACTTTACAGTTTGTTTAAACCCGGCATCAACTTGATTAGTCACCCCAAAATCCCATAGGTAAAACACCTTTATTGAGAAATCTATTACCTCAGCTAAATGTTGAAACCAAGGCGTGTAATACTGAATTGGATGAGAGGTGACGATCGCTATATTTTTCATATTAAATAAAAGATTTTAATTAATCATGGCTATCATCCTGGATTATTTCTGATTATTTCTGATTATTTAGCTTGTTCTAGCTTATAAACTTTCATAAATACAATAGTAATTACTACTAGAGGTACAAGTGATTGGAAGAGAGCAGCAATGTATACACCTGCACTAAATTCACTTTGAAAAGTAAAGGGCATCAGAAGCATAGCAAAAAGAGAACGAAAAGAAAAAATAGGAGTATTAATACTCCAGCGAGTCACCTGTCCGTAACCCCCGCCCAAAATAACAGCGAGTACCACACAACCTAAAAAACCAAAATTAGCGTAAGCTTCATTAAGTAATCCAAAACCAATCGTAGTTCGAGCGGTATCTGCACGAGTTTGTTTGCCATAATGGATATTTAATAGATAGGTACCTTCATGGCTTGCAATTTTGTGAGGATTTAATAAGCGAGGTACTAATAACTGAGGAATAATTGCATAGGTTGCTCCATTCAAATAGGGTACATCTCTAGGTGTTCTTTCTTGAATCATTAATAATAATTGAATTAAGCTAGTTCTTTCTAAAGGAGATTGGAGTTTAACGCTATCCTTAGAATTACCAGGCAATAAATCTTGATTAAAATGTTGCCAAGAATAATCCATCCATTCAATATACCAGGCTGGATATTCCCAAGGCTGCACAAAAGTTTGCTGATTACTAAACCAATATTTAGCACGCATATCTCCCTTACCGTAGTGGAGAAATAATATGCAGGCAAGAGTTATAGCAATAGGCAACCAAGGTACTTGTCTGCGTCCTATTATGAAAGCCATAGTTGCCAATAAAAATGTAGATAAAGCCCCCACTAATAGTAAAGAAGCTGCATTAGTAATTGTATAAGTAATGATTAAAATTAAGAATAATTGTGATTTCTTTTTAGATAATTGCCTTTTACCCCAACGATACGCTAGAACAAAAGTTGCTAAAGCATTAAGCCCTAATACAATTCCTCGGAATAACGAGATGATCCCCCCATCAATAGCAGCAAGCCAGCCGCCGAGAAAACCGATGTTAAACAAGATAGTAGCAACCATAGAATATAAAAGAAATGGCTCAACTTCTTGGCCTTTAAAAGAGCGGTAATATTGAGGAGGTGGCGGAGCAGATTTGACAAATTGAAACCAAATAAATGTTCCTAATCCCAAAAAAATTGTTACTGTTATGCTGGATAGTAACTGGCTTTCCGGTGAATAAATAATGCTCCCTGGATTATCGGATAGCAATTGAACGGCGTGAGTCCACAGATAAGTCAAGGCAAATAATGGAAAAATTGGCATACCTAAAGCCTGCCCAGAACACCATAAATAGCTAGGAATTAAAGCAACGCTTCCAATTAAAATAGCACCTAGTATACTGTAAATAGAAGTAGTATTTAGGGAATAGAAAAAATATAATATTACCAAAATAGCCAATAGCCAAAAGTTTGTTAATAATGACCTGGTATTTTGGTTTAAATTTTTATTTGAAGGTGGATATTTAGATATTCGGTTTGCTGCTTTAATATTTATATTCATTTACTTTTTATTCCGTTTTTTTAAGAAATAATTTCATCAAATATGGTACTCATTATATGAGTCATATTTTGAGCGCTATAGGGTTCAAAGGCTTGCCAGTCAGTTGCTTGTGTTGGTAGAGTAATTAATTTTAACAAGCTCTTAAAAATAGCTTGAGATAGTTTAAATGTCTCATTTTTGCTACTAAAAGTAACTACAGTACCAGCTTTAGTAGAATGCAGCACATCAACAACGCTACTTTTTTCATGAAAAATTGCCAGCAAAGGTTTTTTAGCTTGGATGTAAGGATAAATTTTGGAAGCAGTATAGCTTGGATCGTCAGATCCCGGAACAATTAAGGCATCAGCATCTAATAAGCATTGCAAGGCTTCAAAGTAAGGAATGCGGTGAGGATATTCTTGGACAATATCTTCAATACCGCTTTCTTTAGCCAGAGGTTCGATAGTTTTACGAGCAAGATTTCCTGGAGCGTAATCAGTACCGATAAAATGGAGTAGTAAATTATTAAATTTTTTGGGTTCTTGCTGTCTAATTTCCCGCAAAGCTTGAAAAAATGAACGAACTGCAAAAGCCATATCTGTACCACCACGACCGACATAAACCCAATGCTGTTTACCATCATGAGGATTAAAATAGGAATTTTTAATGGGGTATTTTCGCAGATAGTCAAAATCTGTTTCAGCAGCGCCAAAAGGCAAGACGGTAAATTGATCTGATTTTAACCAAGCATAACGTTTTAATAGGGTATCAACATAACCGGGAGAGACGCTGATGATATGAGCAACTTGCCGTAAACAAAAAGGTTCTAATAATTTGGCGAGTGCTTGGGAAAGTTTATATTTCCAGGATTGAGCATAAAAGCGATCGCCTTTGTAATCACTCACCCAAGGATCTTGGAAATCGAGAACATAAGGCAGACGATATTTAGAATACCAGTAACGACCCAAAGACATCAAAGGAAACATCGTCGTTGAAAAAAACGCTAAATCTGGTTTCTCTTTTTCAATAATTTCATTTCCAAGTAAAGCTAAATGGAAAAAGCTCCTTAACCCTATATTATTCAATCCAAACCAACTAGTACAAAACTTAGGTAAACAGCCAGCTTCCCAAATTTTAAGACAATCGGAAATAGTGTTATTTAATGTGTTATCTTTAATTCCTTCCTGTTCTTCTGGATTAATTTTTAGAATCAACGGTTCCCAGTCGAACTTACTAAAAAACTGTACAGACATCCTAACCCGGTGCATATCTGGACAGGAAATCGGCGGCCAATTTGGTGTGACGATCAGAACTCTTTTCATACAGTAGCTTGCGACTGTCGCTTACGAAAATAAGGAGCTTCTAGGAGACTGTAAGAAAAATAAGAAAAGGGAATGAGGATTGCGAGGGAAATTGCTAAAGCAATATACTGAGTAAAAGGCGTTGATCCGAATTGTTTGACAATTAATTGTGAAATCCATAAACATGGCCACCAATGCCAAAGATAAAGGCTATAAGACCAGCGACCAATTACTTGAACTGAGGGATGACTCAACCATTCTTGAAAAATAGACTTACTAGAAATCACATTCCAAAGCATGAGACTATAGCCTAGTGTTAATACTGGTTCAGCAAAAGTTTTACTTATATAGCCGAAAGATCCTGCTAAATTAACTACTTCGGTAACCATTAATAACCGCCCTAAATAGGCGATCGCAAATGCAAGTAAGAAACCTGTTTCTGCACGCAATATTTTTGGTGGTATCTTTTCTAGACTGTATAAACGAGCAACCAATATACCCCAAGCAAACTCGACTAAACGACTGGGTAGTTGTGCTTTCCAAAAACCTTCCATATCAGGGGAATTAGTGTACATCCAGAAGCGAAATCCAATCGAGCCAACAATAGCGATCGCAACTACAGGAGAAAATCCTAACCTAGTACTAGCCCAGATGAATAATGGCAGAATTAGATAAAAGTGTCATTCTGTTGCTAATGACCAAAAAGGAGCAGCTAACCCCCCTGTATTGGGAAACCAAATATTGGTAAAAGTTGCATGAGATAACAAATCAAACCAAGGAAAAGGTTTACCAACAAAAAGGTAAGCGATCGCACAGGCTAAAGCAGCCACATAAAAAGCTGGAGCAATTCGCAACCAACGTTTTTTCAGGAAAATAATGTAAGTCTTCCATTCAAATTTAGTTTGCTTACGCGCATACATTAAATACATACAAAAGCCGCTGATCGCAAAAAATAGATCCACCCTTGTACCTATCATTGAGATAGCTCGATGTAAATCTATACTAATAGAACTAATCTTTCCGAGAACCAAAGTTGGATTACCACAAAAAAGCCAAATATGAGCCCAGATTACTCCGAGTACGGCAAAAGATCGTAACCCATCTACTGGGGCAATCCTGTAACTGTTAGGAGTAAGATTCATCACATTATTTACCTACACTAATTGCATATTCAAGATAATCACCTGTATGGGTAAGGTGAACTATGTATCGCACTAAATTAGCGATTCCTTCTTGTCGCTGTATAGTACGAGCTAACTGCCAGACTTGCTCTGACAAGCTTCGCGAATTATTAGTATTTTCAAAACACCTTTGCTCGTAGTTTTCAATTAGTTTTGGTACAACAGTTGGCAATTTAACACGACCGTAGGGAAAGGGAGATCCAGCAATTCGATAACTGATTTTTCCACGAAAGCCTAGTTCTCGAAGCAAGCCAGTCAAGGCACGAGGAGTCCAGAAAAGTATGTGTTCATCAAGAGCTAGATGCCCCCAATATCCTTGATAGTAGCGACGAGCTAAACTGTCCCCGTAAGGACAAGTCAACAGCATTACTCCACCAGGTTTAAGGAGTCTTTGTACAGCAGAAAATATGTGTATTGGCTCATCTAGGTGTTCGACTACATTCAAAAGAAATGCTATATCATAAGAATTTGGTGAAACAGAATCGGGCGATTTTTTTTGTAAACAGCTATTTTTTAAGTTATCCGGCAAATAAGGGTCTATGCCTTCGGCAAAATAACCCAAACTTAGCGCTATTTCCACAAAATATCCAGCCCCACATCCTATATCTAACAATCGCAAATTTTCAGGTGCTTTTTCCGTACATAAAAGCTTTTGGCAGCGGTCAATTTTTTGCTTAGCACTATTCAATTCAGCCCGATCGATGGCTAAAGACGCCATTTTAAAATGAACGTAATCATCAGAATATATTTTTGCTAATTCGCTAGCTATTGGAGCGAATTCTTTGTAAACAAGACTACAGTAACTGCACTGAAAAACTTGGCAATCTTGCCCTAAAAAAAAGATTTTAAATAAACACTTGGCATTGGAAGTGGCTGCTCCACAACCAGGACATTGTTCAAAAGCACGAAGAGCTTGATTCATTTGGTTAATATTGGCTGGGGTAACTTTAATTCTTGGAGAAGATCGCGAAATCGATGCTTCCAAGTATGATATTTTAAACAATGATATTGTCCAGCTATAGCAATTTTTTGCCTTTCATTAGGATGAGCAAGGTAATAACCAATTTTTTCTCGTAATTCTCCCAAATTATGCCAAGTTACCATCTGCTCATCAACTCGAAATAACTCCCGTAATTGAGTACAATCTTGGGTTAAATAAAATCCCCCTGCCATTGGAATTTCAAATTCTCGCAGACGCACTTGCCGACTTTCTGATAAAGTATTAGGAGTTCCCCGAAAATGAGTAAACCCCAAGTTAATAGCAGCACCTCTAACAAGAGAAATAAAGTCGTTATCAGCGTAGGAACCTTTGATACAATTAGTGGGTAACTCAACAGAAATTCCTGCTGGTGGTATAGGTGGCTGGAGTCGCTTGCAGATAGTTTCTAGAAAGTCAGCCCAACCTTCTTCTCGCAAACGAGGCCACAAATAATAGCGCAAATCGTGAAGATTTTTCCCTAAAGGTTGTGCATTGGCTGGATCGGGAGTTTGGCGTAACCAATTATGACCGTAAATTTGTAAATTAATTCCCTCCTGAGCTAAACTTGCTAATACTTGACGACGATAAGGCCAAGGTGAACCCAGATAGAGTACGCCATCAAAAGGAATAGGTGTGGCTACACATAATGGTGGATTGGTCGCCATCGGCATATAGTAGGGGCGAATACCAGCGCGGCGCAAACCTGACCAGTAATTTGTCTGGGCACAGGCTACGAAATCGAAGTATTTTCCTATCTGAAGAACGCGATACCACTGTCCTACTAAATCGACATGGTAATTCACCATTGGTACATCTAATGCTCGTAATTTTTGGGCTGTTTCTACTTCCAAAACATCGTCATAAATCACTGCAAAAATTAGATCGAGACGCCCTTCTTCTTTGAGGCGTTTGGCAGTGGCAACCAATTGAACATTGAGTTTTCGGTTTTCTCTTAATCCTTCCGAACTCCAGGATTTACCCATGTGAGTGCCGTAGAAAAATTCTTCTACAGTGCAGCCTAAACGTCGCCAACCTTCAGAGAGGTTTCCTGACATCCAGCCACCTTTGCAAAGGATAGTGAGAACGTGCATAACGATTCACTTGAGCAAGAATAGACCATTTGTATGGTTGGGCAATTCAGAGGCGATGTAGAGTTTGCCATTAGCATTAAATAAATAACAACTATAGCCAAACTCGCTTAGATAATTTCGAACTCGTTTGCCATTTTCACCTGATAATTCGGCATAAATAGCTTTGATACGCTTCTCTCTAAGTAGTTCTTCTGCTCCTTGTAAAGCTGGAATTTCGTAACCTTCTACATCTAATTTCCACAAATCAACTTTTTCGATCGCACGAGCCGCCAATATGGAAGCTAATCGCACAATTTGGATAGATTCACCCTCAGTTTCTGATACTTGATTCCAAGCACCATGACCATAATTAGCTCCAATATTGTGAAGCTTTAATTGCGCGGGAGTAGCACCAAGACCGCATCGGAAAACTTCTACAGGCAGTTTCTTATTAACCTTTAGGCATTCGTCTAACCAGTCGGCGGCGGCTCTACCAGGTTCAAATGCAAATATCTTGCCTTGTGGTATCCATTGAGCCAGATACATCAACATTTGACCGATGTTTGCACCGGAATCGACAATAATGCCATTAGGAGGTAGAAATTTCCTTACCCAGTTAAGGAATGGTGCCCCCTCGTATTTCCCATATATAATCCAGCGATGAGTCGGGTTAGCTAGGTCTAATTTCCAAGGTATACCTGCACCAGTTTGCACCCAGCAAATACCTTGGGAAGCAAGTGTGCTGCCAAACAACTGCTCGCAAATACCTAACTTGTGGGGAAAATCAAATGGTTGTAAACAAGTTAAAGGTATAGGGAGGGAGCAAAGGTGTTTAATATTGCGCTCGAAATTCACACAGGTTCTCTTCTAGTCCAGAAAAGTGGATTAAAGAATCGTTGATGTAGATGTTCTAGCTACTGATACGTAGTTTTTGGTAGCCATCAGGAGATGTTTTCAAAGAAATATTTGATATTGAGGATATTTTTAGTTTCTCAGTTAGACGAGATTAGCAATCATTAAGTTGTAAAGTTCTTCGTACTTATCTATGATTTTTGTGGCAGAAAAACAAGTTTCAGCGCGTTGATGGCAGTTTTTTCGGTCTATTTGAGATAAGTTTTGGATGGCGGTGCAAGCTTCTTCAATATTGTTAATTAGATAGCCATCAATGCCATGACGCACAATTTCTGGTAAAGCTCCCATCGGACAGGAAATTACAGGTGTGCCACAGGCTAGTGCTTCTGCAAATACCATTCCAAATGGTTCTTCCCACTGAATTGGTACAATCATCGCCGCTGCTTTGCCAAGTAAAGCATTTTTTTGTTCGTCGTTAACAGGACCGATGTACTCAATTCCATCTTGTCCTAAATGAGGCAGGATTTCTTCTTGCCAATAACGTCTTTCTTCGCCTGTTGTACTGTGATTGCCAGCAATTAAAAGGCGACGTTTGGTTTGGCGAGCAGCTGCGATCGCAGTATGGGCTCCTTTGATTCTTTCCACTCGACTAAGAAAAACTAAAGGAGCGTCAGAATCGACCGTGGGTTGAAACGTATATTTATCAACATCAATCCAATTGTAAATAGTCTGCCAAATACCTCCTACTGATTCACCTTGACGACAAATATGTTGGCTGCAAGCAGCAAATACAAGAGAATTGCCCGCTAGTTTTGCTCCCCAACGAACTGGAATAGGAGAGGGTTTTCGTCCATAAGACATCACTTTTGGTAGCGGCGAAGCAAGAAATGGCAATAAGTAAATCAGACGCGAAAAACTATGCACTAAGTCAGGTTGAAACTTTTGAATAGCCTGGCAAAGAGTAACAATATTTTGTAAGGTATCTAATTTTTGTTGAGACTGAATACCTGGAAAAGGGAAAAATTGCTCCGCAGGAGAAGTTGATTCAGGATGAGCAACCAATCCTACTATATGACCCCGATCTTGCATTCCAGTCACTAATGAATCAACTAACCTTTGAACGCCTCCATAGAGGGGAGGCGGTACTGGTAGTTCAGGATCGGCTGTGATAAGAATACGCATTTTAAGCACTCCAACGCTTATCTGTTCGCAGCGGACTATTACGGGGTATAAATATAAAATCTGCTTGCCAAAGTGCTTGATCTAAAGGGCGGCGATGTAATTCACAAATGTCATATGCAACCCAATCACGATCGTTCAACCATTGAATTATATCTGCAAGCAAAGGTACGTTTTGATGAATATCTATTAAATTAATTTCTGCTAAAATTAACTGCATTTTGGCTAATGATTTTTCAGCACCTTTAAGTACTTCTAATTCATAGCCTTGAACATCGAGCTTCAAAAAGTCAGGAGGACGATCGCTAAAATACTCTTGGACAATTTGATCGATAGTTCGCATCGGATAAAATTTAACTGGGAAGTTTTGAGGAATCGATTCAACCAATACAGAGGAAGCAGTTTCGGATTCATTAAGTGGCACTTGTTCGCGTGTCTGTGCACCTAATAATATAGGGAATACTTCTATTGTTGGGTTAAGAGAAGCTAAATGCTTAAGCTCTAATACTTTATGCTCTAGTGCTTCAAAACAAGCAACTTTAGAGTTAGGCCATATATCAAGACAAGATTTGGCAAAATCGCCTTTATAAGCTCCTACATCGAAAATTAAATTTGGTTTAAATCCAATATTATAAAGTCTTTCAAGTGCAAATGGTATCTCTGGTATTTTTAATCTGCGAGCAAAGTATTGGCGTATTTTAGACTTAAAAAACATAATTAACTCCCCAATAGATTATTATTTAGTGCCATATCTACTGCATATAAAAGATTATTTTCCTGGGTTTCCCAGCAAAATTTTTGTTGGCATAATTGTAATGCGGCAGCTTTGGCGGCGGTCAATTTTTGAGGATTGCATAGCAAGTCTTGCAGAGCTTCCGCTAGTGCTTCCGGATCGTTACTGGGGATTAATCTACCAATGTCTGGTAATTTAGAAAAAACTTCTTGCTGTCCTTTTGTATCAGTAGCAATTACTGCTAACCCCGCTTGCAGGTATTGAAAAATTTTATTGGTTATAGTTAGATTACGACTGAGAATATCACTCACCTCTAATGCTAAACCAATATCATGTTCGGCGATCCGGGATAATAATTCAGCATTTGGAACAGTGGAATGAATAAAAACGCGATCGCGCCACTGATTTGGAATCAAAGGTTTTAACCATTGGCGCGAACTTTCAGGATAGTTTCCTCGCAAGTGAATTTCTATTGGTATTTTAAGATAAGGGAGAGCCTGAAAAAGTGTTTCTAGTCCACGTCCGATTCCTATCGTATGGGAAAACCAATGTAAAGATGGTAAATTGAGATTCCGGCGATCGCGCTTTTGGCGATCTATGTGCTGCCGTTCACTCCAAGGAAATACATTGTAAATTACCCTTGGTTTGATTACTTGATAAGCCTTCGCTAATCCTTCAGCCATTGCATCAGAAGTTGTGAGGCAGTAGTTACAATCACGAGCAAGGCGACTTTCCAAAGCTTTCAGTTTAGCTGTTGGTCGATTAGTACGAACCTCTGGTAGCAAATCTTCAGAGAACCAATCTTCAAAATCTACGCCTACGCGAAAGCCTTCATTTAATAGTTGATTCCCTACCCACAGCCCTGCTTCAGAATGAACAATAGTTAGATCGGCACGAGTTTTATGCGCTACACGCAGCATACTCCTTGCTCCGTAGCCTAATAATTCTGGTAAAAAAACACCAAATCGTTTAAACCCTGTCTTAGCAATCCGCGCTTGCAGTCGAACTACCCAATTTGGCCATCTATTCGGCGGTTGAAAATCAATGATGGGTTCAAAGCGCCATTTTTTATTAGTCATCAGGATGCGATCGCGTTTTACCAATTCCGGGTCAAACCACAACCCGCGCACGGTTACATCGTGACCGGCATTAGCCAAAGTTTCGGCTTCTTTTTGAGGACGCGGGGCAGTGCAAATATGTGCGCCAATTAGAATAAGAATTTTTGCCATTAAAAAAAGCTAGTCATTAGCTAAACTTGAACCGATGTTTTTTCGCACCACCAATGTTCTTCGTGGTCGATCGCTAATACCTCTATCTTATATCCAGCAGACTTAAGATAGTCCTGAACATCAGAGACAGAATGTTCATAATTAGGTAGCGCAGGAGGATGAACACTGATTAGCAAATCGGGGGAAAGAGTTTCTAATAATTTTTTTGCCCCCTGCAAAACCAGAAGTTCTGCTCCTTCAACATCACACTTTAATAAAATAGGTTTTTTAGGAAGTTGCTCTTCAAACACAAGCCCATCTAAACTATAAATTGGAATGGAATCATCCTTATTTCCATCAATACAGATATAGGCTGTTGTCCCCGGATCACCTGTGACAGAACTGTTGGCTAAATTTGCCCAAGTACTTTGACTGGCTGCATTTAATCCCAACTCACTTGAATTTTGATTAGAAACTAATCCATAAATCAAACGCAGGCGATCGCCTTTAGCATATTGACAAATTCGTTGAGTAGCTTTCAAGCTAGATAAATCTGCATCAAAAGCAACTACTTCAGCTTGTTCTGAAACAGATAAACTCACAACACTAAAAATACCTATTGCACAGCCAATATCTAAAACTAAACCCGTGGGATGCTTTTTCAACCAGTTGACTGTTGCTTGGACTGTTTCTGGTTCATAACTTTCCCAATAACCTCCCGTAAATTCTGGAGGTATAACTACTGTACAACATCCTCCCACAGAAACAGCCACTCCTCTACCCCCTAAATTTAGTAAGCGATGGTAAGGTTTCCGTAATATATCCCAAAGCCATTCTGCTTTTTCTAGACTAGGAGTATGTCGAATAAATTGGCCTATATTCCGAATAGTGGTCATAGATTTTCTGCCTCTGTCAAAATGTCAATATAACGTTGAGCGCCTTGTTCCAAACGAAGATTTTCCAAAACATACTGACGGGGAGAAAAATTTCCCCCTCGCAGGAACTCTAAGAACAACCCTAGCTGTTGTGAAAACTCTGCTGGTGTCCGAAAATCTAAACCGCAGCGCTCATCCCAATAAGGTATAGATGTTGCTGGTATATCATCCAAACCATACTTAAATCGAAACGGATCGCACCATTTTCCATAGTTCCACGCTAAAATGGGTACTCCCATACTCAAAGCTTCATTATAAGCAAATCCTTGAGTTTCGTTTTCACTGAGATACAAAAGAGCTTTACATTGACGCAACATATTATGATAAGCATTTTCCTGACCGCGAGGATATTTACCATAGCGAATATAGAGACTAGAACAACCAGCTTTGCGTAATTCTTCTTGACACACTTCTAACAAATTTGCATAAGCTGGTGTATCGCGCCAACGAATCTTATCATAAATTAAAAAATCAAAATTTTTCGGATCTCCAGTGCTAGGCGCATAACGTTCTTCATCAATTCCCATTTTCCAAATCTTTACCTTATCACCATACAAAGGTCGGTACATTGCTGCTGCCCATTCGCAGTTTTGAATGTTATAAATTACTGGGTAATTAGTGAATAAATCTTGCCATTCTTGCGGAGAATTGAGAATGCCAGGGCCAACAATACACTTGCCATATTGAGCTACTATCTGACACAACTCTTTCGGCCCATTTAGCAGTCCAAAGATTTGATTATTTGGTGACGTACTTGGTCGATCGATCAAACGATAATTTATTCCCAATTTTTGGAGTCCTAACGTCAGATTCATTGTAACTTTAGTTAAACCACCAGGTCCTCTCCCTCGCCAAGGTTGGAGAAATTGACGAACCCATCGGCGAATATACTGGTCTCCAGAAATCCACCGTGCAGATTCAGGAAAGGGGATGTCGAATAAATATAAAGCATTGTTTTTTTTCATAAATATAGGCATAAATTTAGAGAGGACAGGCTAACCGCTCTAACAGATAAGAACGAGCTTTTGGTAAAAAAGCTAAGTTGGCATGATAAACTGGAAAGCTATCCAGAGAACTAAATTTAAAAGAGCCATCAAAATCAAAATTAAAAGCTTTATAGCCGTAACGTTCCAAGTACATAGCTTGTTCATAAGTTCTGGAAGAATTTTTGCCTTCCCTAGATGGCATATCAGCTTCTAGAATCAAAACAGGTGCATCTTCAGAAAGTAGTTGATTTGCTCCCTTCAGAACAGCCATTTCTAATCCTTCAACATCGCACTTAATAAGATCTACTGGTCGAGTTCGGTTAGCTAAAGTTAAATCAAGCGTTGTAACTGGCACATTTATAGAATTAATTTGAGTTGGTGTTGTAACCAGGCTATTAAAAGCTGATAGCCAAATTGGACGATTCTGCAAGCTTAGGGTTCCATGTTGATCTGCTACGGCTTCTTGACGTAGTTCTATCTGAGAAAAATGAGCCAAGTTTTTGTGGGCAATCGCAAAAGTTGTTGGGCTAGGTTCAAAACAGATTACTCGACCTTGTGACCCCACTAATCGACATCCCAATAAAGCCTCATAACCAAAGTGTGTACCTACATCGACCATCGTTTGACCTAACTCCAATAGTCGTAACATTAAGGCTGTGATTGATGGTTCACCATACCCAAATGATATGATTCCCTGAGAAACAGTTTCGCCAGTAATAACGCGCATTTTCTCCCCCCAGAATAAGGGGACTGTTACCTCTTTATGCCAACCTAGTTTTTGTATTAGTTGTGCAGACCATACAGATCTCCGTCGCCAATTACAAGACAACCCACCCCTTTGATTTTGTTTCCACCAACGAGTAAACTCATTTAGTAATTGAAGGTGAGGAATTTGATTCATTTAGTTAATCCTAAAGCTGTCTGGATTTTGGTAATACTTTTAGCGATCGTATGTTCGGTTAAGGCTCTTTTCTGACATTGGTATCGCATCCTTTTACGTTTTTCTGGTTGAGATTGCAATCTCCGGATTTTATCCACCATTTCCTCTGCTGTTCTATAAACTTCAATTTCTTCATGCAGATCGTAGAGTTGTTCCAATCCTTCTGTCCACTCCGTTAAATAGCAGGCTCCCATCATTGGCGCTTCTATATCACGTAAGCGAGAATAGGTATCAGGTTTAAAAAATGGATATCGATAACTGGGATAGCGATTAACTCCCAGCGTAATCATACTCTGTTGAGTAACTTCAACATATTTTGTCCCAAATACAGTTTCTCGAATGAAATCCTCAAACAGATTATCTGGAACTGTTGGTCGAAGTTTATAGGTTATTTTCCAGAGTAAAAATAAAAGCCCTTTTTCTGACAAAATTTTCTTTTGCTCGATCGCACTATTCCATAAATTCTGCTTTTTTGTCAGAAGTGAAGAATTAATTTCTTTACTTGAACTCCAACCAGGTCCGCGAATATCAATCACCGCTCCTAAGCTTAATGCTTTAGCTAATAAAGCCTCACGTTGAGCATCGCGGGAACCAATAAAACTAACACCATAATTTTCTGGGTGATTGTATGTTTTTTGGTTAGGGGGTATCCACACAGGCATAGGCGCATTCACAAAATTTAATCCGGCCTGCTTGTACATATTGAGAGCCTTGTATTCTGGAACCCAATGTAAATCAAAACAATAAAATGACTTAGGAATACTGGTAAATTCCCTAACGTTATCACAAAAAAAATTTACACAAGGAATGCCCAATGATTGAATTTCTGATATAGCGCTTGGTTCTACTTGAGTTGGAAAAAGGTAACTAATCAATATATCAATTGATTCTGCTTGATGTAATTTTTTAATCTGGGATATTGTTAAATTCCAGGCATACTCTTTCCATTGATTGAGTGCTTTTTCTTCTAAATAAACTAGACCTTCTGCCCAATCTACTCCCTCCACTTCAAACCATTCATGGCCTGCTTCTTCAATTCCCCTTTTAAAATACTTTTCCCAAAAAGAATAAGCAGGAATACTATGGTTTTGCAATGATTGTTGGCAAATAAGAATAATTTTCATTGGTATTTATTTAAGTTAGCTATTATTAAAATTTGCTCTAAATTAACGCCCTAAGCCACTTTTTTCCCATATTATCAACGCTGAAAAGTTAGCATTAGTTCATCCAATACTTCCTGGAATTTTCTTGACTAGAGTGATTAAATCTTGTGCATAAATAGATGTGGATTTTTAATAGATAACTTTTTGAATCTGTTTCACAACTTTCCATCCAAGTATCATAGAGAAAAATTGCAACATTCGGCTTCCCTCTATTGGAAAATCACTTCCTCCTAATAACTTCACTTGTGCTTCAGCTTTCTGTACTAACTCTGGAACATCAGGATAAGCTAAGTAAATAAATCTTTGGTATGCGGCGGCACAACTATGACGAATTCGGTAACTATCTTCTCTTGCTAGTAAATGTTGCGTACAAAGCTCGATTGAGAGAAATGCAGAAGCTAAAGCTGATGGAGACATTTTCCTACTTAGACTGCCTTTTACTTCAGATCGGTAATAACTTTTTGCTCCAGGACAAAATTTTACTCCTTGACTTGCCAAAACCACACGAAAAAAATATTCTCCATCATCATTAAGCGATAACTGTTCATTCCATATTCCTGCTTTTTGGGCGATCGTATGAGGGACTAACCAAGCATGGATTGGCATCATACCACCACCTTTCCAAGAACAAATCAACCAGTCAACAGGTAGCATATCATTCCACACAGCTTGTGGTAAAATTTTCGCCTCTTTAGGTGAATTTAAAAAACGCGCCCATTCTCCTGCTGCTACACAATCAGAGTTACCATTTTTTAAAAGTTGCACTTGACGCTCAATTTTATCAGGTGCTAAAAGATCATCAGCATCTAAATATTGAATAAAATCACCTTGGGCTTCTTTCAATGCACGATTTCGCGCTGAAGATGCTCCTATATTTTTTTGAACGATAACTTTAACTTGAGGTGAATTAAACTTCCTAATAATAGCTAAACTCTTATCTGTTGAACCATCATCAACAACAATAATTTCTTTACTTTGCCATGTTTGTGACAGAGCAGACTGCAATGTTTCAGCAATCCAAAATTCCGCGTTATAACATGGAATAATAATTGAAACTAATGGTGTCATAGTTAGAAATTAGTTGAGTAAATTTTTTATTATAAAAGCAAGTTTTAAGTAACAGTTTTGTTAAAATTTACTTTTAAACCAAATGTTACTCTCAGGTAAATTAGAAAGCTGCGAAACATCTAAAGTATTTCCTTCCACTGTAAAAGCATCATAGTGCTGATTACTAAAAAAATTCAATAAGTCAAATAATGAGCTACCTGTACGTTTCAACAAAGAGTCATCGCATTCTACAATAATATTTTGAGGCCGATATGATTTCAACCATTTTATTCCTTTAAATACTTCCATTTCATAACCTTCTACATCAATTTTCATTAATTGAATTTTATGTTGGTTAAATATATCAAGAATATCATCCAACGTTACACAAGCTAACCAAAATTGATCGAAGGTTTGTTCATTAATTAGAATCCTGGCAGTACCTGTATTTCCTTGTGAAGGAATTCCAAAACTTTTAATAGTTGGCAAAGCTGATAAAGCAGCATGAACAAGATTAGCTTTTACTTTAGGGTTAAGCTGAATGTTATTGGTCATATTTATAAACATTTTAGGAGATGGCTCTACACATATACAATCAACCCCTTCTAAAACGCCTATCGCACAAGTATAAAGTCCAAAATGGCTACCAACGTCTAAAAAGGTTCCTCCGTTTGACATTAACTTGATTGCCAATGCTAATGATTTAGGTTCCCATACTCCTGTATATATTAAAGTATGGTGTATATAGTCTGTTACCAAAGCATTTACTAAAATTTTGGCTCCATAAGGATTAGATAAAATTAATCCTTTTGAAAAAAACAAACGAGCAAAAAACTTAGCCAATCTTAGCTTGAAAGGATGATTGGGAACTTTTCTTGTATACCAAAGGAAAATACGGGCGCTAAGTGCAGTCGCTTCCCAAACAGATTGATCGGTGCTATTAACAGAAAACTTTTGATGATTAAGCATACACAAAATTATGATTTAGCCAAAAATTTCTTTCCATCTGCTGATAGCAGGATTCGGTGGCGGAGTATTTTGATACAACCAGGGTTCGAGCAGATACTTTTTATATAAAGTATCATTTTTGTCTATTTCAATAATTTTCTCAATCAGATCATTAAAAGAAGTATATTGTAAGTTTATTTTGATCTCTCGACCTATACTTTTCAACTTTCTTTTTACCCGATCGCTTAAACTACGATACATTCCAGGACGTATATCCTTAAAATCTGGATAGCAAAGTGACTCCAACAAATTTACAACTAATGAGTCATTTATTTTCATATACTCATGGGCATTAATAAAGCTCTTAGTATTAAAGTGCAAAGCAATGTGAGGATTTCCCCAATATATAGGCAAACTATTTACATTCATAGGATCTAGCAACTTTTCTGTATTGTAACCTGGGTAAGAATAATTCTCAAAAGCAATTGTAAATTTATATTGACTTAAGAACTTTTTTTTCCGTTGCCAGATATCTCCCTGGTTATGAGCAGTGTCAATACTATCAATATTTTTCATTGATTTTCCTGGCGCATCTATAGGTTTATATTTTGCTAGCACTTTATAAAATTTTTCTCTAAAAGGAACTCTGTGACTATATATAAAATTACAAAACTTTGTTTTTTCTGCCATGATTTTTTCTACATTTATATCCTTTTTAATTAATGATTCTGGATCAAATCCGTGCCATTGAATTCTCATATATCTAGGATTGTTTACTTTTTCTTCATAAGGAATTCCAAATGCCCAGTCACAAATAGTCAGATCGGGAATAATATTTTCGCAGTAGTATCCAATTCTGACGAAATTGCCTTGAGGTATATCATTCCCATAAGGGCCAAATATCACAAAGTCTGGCTCGTCACTGTCAATAAACTCATAGTATGGAGTTAAAAAGTTGAGAATATCTCTCATACCAACTACAAAATTTAATCCGTTAGTAAATTTTATTTTTATTCTCTTTTTGTTCATTTTATAACTCCTTATTTATTACAAAAAATTACTTTGATAAGATTGGTGATATTTTTGTAAAAATTGATAATATAAATTATAAATAATTGGGAGTGATTCAGTAGTTGTCGATGAATCATTTTGTTCCTGTAATTGGGAGTTGTTAAAAAAAATAATTCTGTTTTTACCAAAAAATATTTTTATCTTTGACCATATATTAATTTCCGCGCTGTCTCCTGCATATTCATACATAAAATTTGCTCTTTTTCCGTCTAATTGGAGAGTTGCTTTTGAAACTTGACCAGAAACACTAACAGGATTGAAAATCGACATAGCATTGCATCCATTGTAATAAGCAATATTAGCTTGTAAATAAGATGCTCTTAAAGAAAATTCATAATCCAACATTGTAAAACTGGTATCATATAACCCTATATAGGCAGTACTACTTTTTCTCAAAAGTAAAGAAACATCTCCAAACGTAAAAGATTTTGCATGGCCATCTTTCCATTTCAAATATTGTTTTATTCTACTATGATAACCAATACTTTTATAGTTATTTAGACTTGCATTTAAGCAATTAGATATACATAAATCAACTGATTCATTTTTTAACATATATTCTTTACAAACTTGAATGGCTGGAAAACAAAATAAATCATCATCTATAATTTTTTTGATAATTTTACCCTCTGCTAATAGGATAGCCTTGTTCCAACCATGAGCTTGATTTTTATCTGGCTCAGAAATATATTTATGAATTTTACCTGTCTGATATAATTTTGTCAGAAATTCTTTTGTCCCATCATTACTATTACCATCAACTACGACAATTTCTTCATCTTCTTGTAAGTTTTCAAGTAGATATGTTAATCCGATCTTTAAAAAGGGTAATCGGTTGCGTGTGCTGATTATATAGGATAAATTAATTGGATTTTTTGCGTTCATAATCAATTATTTTAAATATTTTTTACGTCAATTCAAACACTAAATCTAATCATTAAAATTGAGTGCTACTTAATAGCTTCTATATTCAAACTAACTGGATAATTCTTGCCATTAATTGTAATTTCTCTGGCAGACCAATCATTAAATGTAGTCAATTCGCATGAACCTGGAATCCAATCTTGAACATAATAAAAACCTGTATTTATTAATTTTTTTTCTAAGCTTGATTTATTAAATACACTTAAATGAACATTGTATTTTATATTACCACCGCCTAGCAGTGGTGGAATAATAAGATCGATATTTTTATAATTTTCATAATAAATATTTAATAATAAATCAAAATCAGGTACGGAAATCCGTAATATTCCACCTTTTTTTAAAACTCTAAACCATTCACTTAATACACCATTAATTCTGTCATACGAAAAATGTTCAAGGCAATGACACGCATAAATTAAATCGATACTACTGTCCATAAATACGCCCAAATCATCCAATTCTCTTACATAATGGATATGTGGTAATGGAAATCCATCAATATTAATGAATTGAGGAGCATTAATATGCCCACAACCTATATGCAGATATTTTTTATTTTCATCAACTTTAGGAAAAGGCGGTCTTAAAAAGAACCTTTTAAATTTGCCCCAAAAAATTTGATTTTCCTGTTTAAGCAAATACCAATATGGTAAATATTTTTTTTTAACTATTGTTGGTAGCAATTTTTTAATATATATCTTCATAAATTACTCCTAATTTTGTGTCGGAATTTCTCTGTATTTGTAATGCTTCGCGGGACAACCAAATGCAATAGAATAACTCTCTATATTTTTAGTAACAATAGACCCAGCACCAATAACTGCCCCTTTACCAATTGAGACACCAGGTAAGATGACTGTATGTGCTCCAATCCACACATCATCTTCTATATTCACAGAAGCAGAAACTACAGTCCTATACATATCTTCTTGGGTGTAATTATGACTCAGTGATGTAATAGCCGTATGAGATGCGATCATCACGCGATTGCCTATTTTTACTCCCCCGTCACCCCAAATATGAACATAGGCTGCTATTGATACATAGTCACCAATCTCTATCTGATTATGTCCTGTAATACATATAGGCATCTGGAAAAAACATTCTTTTCCTACATATTTTAAATCTTGAATCAAGATTTCTTTTTCTATGTTTAACAAACCTAAATAAAGGTTTTTTAAAATTTTATTTTTTCTCGCATTAATATGAGAAATTATATTAATTAACATACCAATGACCTATTACGCTAATTTTTCCTAATCTATAATCATAGATTCTGCCATCAGAGAATGTTTCCTCAACACAGAACGATTCAACTTGTTCAACCCAGTCCACAAATTGTTTATTTTGATCGAAAATACCTGCCGATATGAAGTATCTTCCTGGCATTAGACAATTTTGAAACTCTAAATTGACTGTACCCTTGGTTGCTTGTGGGACTACATAATTTTGGGAGTCACGCTGAAATAAGCTTAATTGAACTTCTCCATCTGATGAATAAATTAAGACGAAAAATTCCAATTTATTTATTGCTGCTTTTACAGAATAATCTATTGATATTTTTATTTTATCGTAAATTGAAACAAGTACCTCTACACTGGGTTTATTATTAATAATTATTTTTTCAATTTCAGCTCTACCATCAGATTGAAGGTGGTTATATATTTTCTGATTATTGATCTTATCAAAAAGAGAAACCGCTCCTTCCATATACTTAATAATTGCTTCAGAAGAAGTTCCAAAGTAAGCAATCTTTCCCATAGCCAATAAATAGGCTTTGTTACATAATTGTCTAACGGCAGACATATTATGACTAACAAATAATACTGTTCGTCCCTCTCTCCCTACATCCTCCATTTTTCCCAAACACTTCTTCTGAAAGGCTGCATCCCCCACTGCCAACACTTCATCCACTACCAAAATCTCCGGTTCCAAATGCGCCGCCACTGCAAACGCCAATCGCACGTACATCCCTGATGAATAACGCTTCACTGGCGTATCTAAAAACTTTTCCACCTCAGCAAACGCCACAATTTCATCAAACTTTTTTTTAATCTCCGCTTTACTCATTCCCAAAATTGCACCATTAAGATAAATATTCTCTCTGCCAGTCAATTCCGGGTGAAACCCCGTTCCTACTTCTAATAAACTTGCTACTCTTCCCTTGATAGATATTCTTCCCTGTGTAGGTTCGGTAATGCGGCTTAAAACTTTTAAGAGTGTTGACTTACCTGCCCCATTTCGACCGATGATACCTACTCTATCACCCTGCTTTATCTCAAAAGAAATATCCTTTAAAGCCCAAAATTCTTCAAAATTTGACTCGGAATTTTTCTTATTCAAAGGTGTTAAAAGACGGTTACTGACTGACTTGGCTTTATTAGCTAATACATCCCGCAAGGCGGTATAACGCTCTTGATTTTGGTGACCGATGATGTACTTTTTACCGAGGTTTTCTACCCTAATAACTGTATCTGACATAGTTCAGAACCTTTACCACCTACTAATACAATAATCTGCTAATCGATCGGGAAATTTTTCAGTAAAATTTAAATCACATCTGCAAAAGAACGTTCCATTTTGCGGAAGTACCAAATACCGCTGACAAATAGCAGTAACACAAATCCCAAGGACAGTAAAAATTCTGGCCAGTATAGTTTGGTTTGACTACCTAAAATTGCCCAGCGAAAGCCATCGATTACTCCGACCATTGGATTCAAGGAATAGAGCAAACGCCATCGTTCTGGTACGATATTGCTACTAAAACCAACAGGGGAAACGTACAAACCAAACTGTACGATAAACGGGACAATATACCGAAAATCTCGATATTTTACATTTAATGCTGCTAACCATAATCCGGCTCCCATTGCGGCAGCAGATGCAATCAAAATAAAAAGGGGAAGTGTGAGGATGCGCCAACTCGGTACAAAGTTATACCATGCCATCAAACCTAACAGAATTATTCCAGAAATCATAAAATCTACGAAGCTGACTACCACCGCACTAGCTGGTACGATTAAGCGGGGAAAGTAGACTTTAGAAATTAAGTTGGCATTGCTAATCAGGCTATTGCTGCATTCAGAAAGCGCATTGGCAAAAAATTGCCAGGGTAACATAGCAGCAAATACTAATATTGGATAAGGCGCTCCTTCTGAGGGTAACTTAGCTAATTGGCCAAAGACTACAGTAAAAACGACCATTGTTAAAAATGGTCGAATCAGCGCCCATGCTATGCCAATGAAAGTTTGCTTATAGCGCACCAAAATATCCCGCCAAGCTAAGAAGTAGAACAATTCTCGGTAGCGCCACAAATCTTTCCAATACTGATTCTCAGTGCGACCTGCTTCAATAATTAATTCTGCTTGACTGGAATAATTCATAATGGTCTAGGTGGCAATGCTTGGTAGACTAACTATTGGACTTTTTCAGTTGGATTACAACTGGTAGATTCATCCAGATTGCTGGCTATTTTGTACTGCTTTAACTGGGATTGCTGCTGAATATTTGGATCGCGCTCGTAAGGACAAGCAATCCGACCGCCAGAGCGAACGATAAAATCATCAAAATCTCGATCTTCTTTATCAGTTCTGACTAATACAGATCCGGTATCGTCCCAACGAATCAGGATACCGCCAGTACCTAAATTCGTGATGTTTCCTTGAAACTGCACTTGTTGATTGTTGCCTGGGTTGGCAGAATTAACAGAGTATAAAATACCTGCTGGTCTGCCATTATAAGTAGATTCTAGATAGAAGGCATATCGATTATTAGCCTTAAATATAAATTCGGCTAGCGGATTGGGTACGGCGTTACCAGGCGAACCTAAAAAATCATTTTGTCGCCCAGCGTCATTAGTGCCAGTGGAAGGATTGTTAACATCCTCTGAGAGGTCAGATGCTTTGACTTCTACTAATAGAGGTGTCTTTTCGCCAGTGTCTAAATTGATGACGCCAAAACTCGCTCTGTAAGCACCGTGAGATTCTACGAATTCAAATTCAACTATGGTGTCAGCATCAAATCTAATGCCGTTATTTCCAAAAACTTCTTGTGCTTTAACTGAGATGGGAAAGCTGCTAACAATCCCTGCTGTTAACAGCCCTACAGGTATTGCTAAGTTGATGGCAAATTTGGTTGCCCGGTCTAGTAACGATCTCATGAAAATAGTTACCTTTCAATTGCTAATGGCTAAGAGCTATTTGTTAGTTGTTAGGTGAACTAACAAATGAGAAACTACCAAATGCGAAATGCCGGATGCGCTCTGATGAGGTCTTGCTGATCTTTTTCCAGTCGGCTTAAAAAAGTTTTCGCTTCTGCCTCTAAACGTTTCAATCTCAAACAAGCAGGACTGATGCAATCGGGATCGTTAGGGTTTAGAGGAGGTGGACTGTTAGGACGAATGCGGGCAAAGCGTCGCGGTAGTCTGCTAGCTTCTTCTGCTGATGCGGCGCAGGCTGTTCTGGCATCTGCTAGTTCTTGTGCAAGTCGCTGTGCAGTATCGATAATTTCTTGGGAAAGTCTGCCTCCCGATCGAAATCGGGGTGCAGTGTTGTTCCATACGTTAGTGCCGGAGGTATCGGATTGGTTGGGTTGTGCGTTAATAGGGGCAGCGGCGATCGCACTTCCTATTAAAGAAATGCTAACTACCCAACCAAGCCATCTCATTTTGTGCATAAAAGCCACTCTTTTTCGTGCAATTAAAACTGAAATGACACCCCAGTTCCTAAGACAAACCGTGGCCCATCTCCCGCGCCTACTAGGTCGCGCACGGCGGGAGTAATTGTCCAGCTAAAGTTTCTGCGTTGGATCGGTACGAAGGAAACACCCATCGCCAAATCTTGTCCTGTCCATTCCGCGATCGCGCTTACCGGTTCGGCAATCCGAACTGCTACGCTAGCAAACGGATTGATCGTATTTTCACCCTTCTCAACTGCACTCTCCGATCGGAATTGACCGTTACCGACCCCAGCAGTCACCGCGATCCGACTCAAAGGACGATTGATATCTTCGGTGGTGCGGAACACTTTGGTTGCAGAAGCATACAATGATTGCTCGAAATCATTGTTTCCCCCCACGTTTAAAAAGCCATTCCAACCAACTGCTACCCCCAAATCTTCGCCAAACTGACGGTGTACTTTGGCATTAAAACCACCAGCGCCAAAGTCTCGGCTACCACCGAAACTAGCCATCGTATAAGAAAGTTCTACCCCCACCGATTCCCGCGCATCCCCTAAACCGATGCCAAAACCGATCGCGCCATCGCTCTTGTTACCATATCGAGTACGTTGTTGATAAGTAGCACTTAAAAACACCGTATTGCGATCGGCCCCAAATCCAGCCGGATTTACAATTGTCAGCGCTGGCGAACCTCGATAAACATCACCGAAATCGGTTTTTTGTGACAATTCCCGTAACTTAGATTCCAGTTCGTCAATATCGTGGGATGGTGTTGGCTGAGACTGTGCAGTAGGTGTTGGTAGAGAATTGGTTTGCTGTGCAACAACCTCCTGTCTGCTTTGCCGTTGTGCGTTCCTCAGCTGAGAGACAACTTGCGTTTGCCTAGTCGTGTCAGCCTGAGTACTACTCGGTGATGTTGCAGATGCAGGAAGTACGCCTTGTGTTGAATTACTCCTCACCTGAGTTGGGTTTGCCGTGGCTACGTTTGGTGAAGATGTATTGACGATCGCACCAGGATAGGGATTACCTCTAGCTACTTCAATACTAGGTCTACCTAAGAGCGCAGCCGCTCCTCGTCCGGTTGTCACATTTGATGCTGCCACTGGTTGAGGTTTCGCGATCGTAGGTGCTACTGGCACTTGAATCGGCACGCCCATTGATGATGGCAACGCAACTCCCGCATTTTGCACCTTATTTGGTTGCAAACTGGGAAGAGCAGCCACTCTTGGCGGTGCTTCTGGAATTGCCGGAAGAGTTCTCGCTCTGGTTGCCACAGAGGTCGGATTCTGCACTGCCACAACTGTTCGTGTGGGTGGAGTATTCACCTGCTGCGGTAAAGCTACAGAATTATTTACCTGATGATGGGGAGAAGTTGGCACAGATGCCACTGGGGGGGCAACTGGAATGTTCACCGACTGCGGCAAAGGTTGAACGTTCTCAGTATTACCCTGAGAATAAGTTTGCACTGATGCCACGGGAGGTGCAACTGGAATATTCACCGACTGCGGCAAAGGTTGAATTTTCTCAGTGTTAGGCTGAGAATAACTTTGCACTGATGCTAAAATTTCACGGTTCGGATTGAATTGAATCTGTTCTCTACCCTGCACCGCTGCACCACTGGTTTCCAGCACCGTTTGAGTATTTGGCATCGCAGCGACAGGCTGTGTCACGGGAGGAATTTCCGCTACAGGCAGAGCAGTCGGCACCTGAGTGTACGTTACTTCATTAGAAGTTGGTGAAAACTGGGTTTGGATAGTGGCTGGTGCTGATTTTGCCGATGCTACCACTCCTAAAGTTGGTCGGCGACGCTGTGAAACGGTGATGTTGGAAGTTTGATTAGAGATTAACGGGTCAATACTGCTATTTTGTAATGTCTGAGCTTGTCTCATTGCCAAAGCTAATGGCAGTGGCAATTGGGTTGAAATTGGTGCGGCACTTTGTGGTTGTGTTACAGGCTTAGAAAGCAGAGTTTTGGTTTCTGTTGTCGCGATTTTCCGCTCTACAGGTTGCTTGACAGCAGGCAGAGTCGGAGTTTGGCTACTTTTTGCGATCGCGGACTTGTTTAATAAGGATTGTGCGGGTAAGGTTTTCTCTGGCGCGATCGCTACCCCAGTATTACCTGCACTAGTACTAGGCTTAACAGTTGCAGTTGTGCTATTTGCTTCTAATCTTTCCGTAAAGGGTTGAGCTTTTAAACTGTTTCTCGCCTGGTACAAAACTGCCCAAGCTAAAAGGACAGTTAAGGCAGGAACAGCCACGACTTGGATACGTGAAAAAGTGGGCTGATTTATCATAATATTGTCCCAATCTTGGTACAGGAATTCGCACCAATTTTTTTCAAACCCGGAAATTCCAACATCACAATTGTCCTTTCAGCAGCGGTGCTATTTAGTCATACTAATTTTTCGGGAAATAACCGGAATATCTTGGCAAATATTTCCCTATCTTGACGAAAAATTTTTATGGAAAATTCGGAAAGAATTAGTTGTTAGATAACAATTCTTATCTATCTATGAAGGCGGGTTTTGTTACCATTTAGATCGGCTTCTTTATAATAAGAAGCATAAGATGAATAATAATAAGAATCTCCGTGAGTTTTATGCACTTGATTGATAACTAAACCAGCCAGATTACATTGACTTGCCCGCAAAACTTCTACTGCCCGACTGAGAGCAGAACGAGTGGAATGTTCCATTGCTGCTACTAATATCGTGGCATCTACATTGAAAACAACGCTTTGAGCATCTGCAATAGCAATGGGAGTAGTATCTAACAGAACATAATCATAAATTTTGCGCCATTCATTTAAAAGTTGTGTCATTGTTTCAGATTGCAACAAAGCAACGGGATTGGGAGGTAATGGGCCAGCAGTGATTACATCCAAATTGCCAGAATCATTGGAATGAAGTAATTGACGCCAAGGTTGACCAGTAGCGATCGCAGTACTCAAACCAGACCCATTGATCAAATGGCACATTTTATGAACCGTCGGTTTACGCATATCCGCATCAACCAGTAGCACCCGATAACCCAACTCAGATAGCACCACAGCCAGATAATAAGTTAGGGTTGATTTCCCTTCTCCAGGAGTAGCAGAAGTAAAAGCTAAAGTTTTTACTTGACCGTTTGCACTCAGATAACGAAGATTGAGCGCTAACGATTGAAGAGAATCAGTTAACAGAGATAAACTGTAACGTTTACCTGCGTAATGTTGCTCTTGGTTAGCGCTTAAAACCTGCTTAGTTACTTTTGGCACTACTGCCAGAGTTGGCAAACCAGTAATTTCTTTTGCCTCTTCTACTCGCTTCAATCTTTGGTCAAATCGTTCCAGTAAAATCGCTGCACCCGCACCGCTAAAAAGACCTGTCAGCAAAGCCATTATTAAACTCCGATTTACATTTGGTGAGATCGGAGTTTTCGGTATGTAGGAAGGCTCGATAATTTTCCAAGGTGCTGTCTCCTGCGCTTCCGTAATTTGCAACTCTTGTAACTTTTCCAAAAAACGGTTAACTGCTTGAGATCTGACGCTGAGTTGACGCTGAAGTTCCGTATAATTTTGTTGAAGTTGGGGAATTTTCTGAAAATCTTTTGCTAAGTCTACCTGCGCGTTAAGTAGTTTGGCTAACTGGCTAGTGTGAGCGACTATTTCAGTACGAGTTTTCAGTAGTTCTTTAGTAAGTTCTTGTTGAACGGAACCAAACCCAGTAACTTCCGTATTATTAACTTGGGAAGCTTGATTTCCCAAAATAGTTTGGGATCTTTCCTGCATTTGAACTAATAAGTTAGATCGTTTGGTTCGCAAATCTTCTAAAATTGGATGAGAATCAAGGAAACGAGCGCTTTCTGTGGCATACTTGGCGTCGATTTCTTTCAGTTGGGTTGCTAGTTGTTGATAAACTTCGTCTTGGCTGAGAATCGTATTAGGTAGAGCAGTTTGAGGATTGTAGCCAGCAGCACCGATTTGGCGGCTTAATTCTTCGTAGCGACTGCGCGTTTGATTAAGTGCTACTTCAGCAGTTTGTGCTTGTCTTTGCAGGTCTTGTTGAAGAGTAGAAATTTGACCTGCATAAGAATCGGGATCGAGAATACCGTAGCTTTGACGAAAATTTTGCACTGCTAAAGTGGATTCGTTTAAAGCTTGTTGTGCTACTGGTAGTTGTTCTTGAATGAATTTAATCGCATTAGTCGCTTGCGATCGCTGCCGCTCCAAACTAAAATCAACGTAAGTATTTCCTAAAGCATCCAGTACGGCTTTGATTCTAGAAGGGTCTGTATCTTGGTAAGATACGCTTAGCACATCCGCCTGTCCAGCTTGTCGGATAGACAATCTACTTGCCACATCCCCTACAGAAAGATTGTAATATGGTTCTGGCAATCGATCGATAGCTTTAGCTACTAAAGAATGGCTTTGTAAAATCTGTATTTCAGTGGATAAATCTTTACTAGTAATATCTGGGGAATTTAGATTCGGTACGATGGGAACCGCAGTTTTATTATCTACCAGAATCAAAGTTTCTGACTGATATATAGGAATTTTGGTAATTGTCGAGAATGCGATCGCTCCCGAAACCGCTACGGCAACTGCCGACCCATGTATCCAGCGGCGACGCAGGATACGTATCAGATCTGATAGATCGCTTCCTCCACTGGTTCGACTGCCAGTTTCCACCATAATTAAATCTTCTGGCATTGGCTTAAAGTATATCTCTGTTATGGGATTTTAGGTTTTAAGTTTTATATTCTTTAGCCCAGTAGAAGCTCAATAAACACCGCATAAATCTAAAGTCGGCAATTTTAAATTTAAAATTGCCAACTGTATAATTACCGATGTAATTAAGGGCTGAATACTGATACAGAGTTTTGGCTAATTATCCGGAAAAGCTTATACATAAAAAAGTATATGAGTTTTCCGAGCAGACTAAATTTACTCCCGATCGATAAGTTTATTTTGGCTATCCTGCTTTATCGCCTGTAGTGGGCAGTATGGGAACAAAAACAGAATTACATCAGTCCGATCAAATATTAATTAATGAATTCATTATATTAATGTCTAAATAATCCGGAATACGTATTTAAAATATGTAAATCTCTATAGCTTAATGCCATCACTACACACAAGAGGCACTGGATGTTTAAACAACTTGTCCTCAGCCAAAATCTGGAAAAAATCCGGAGCCTATGGCAAAGTAAGGTGAACGATTCCAGATCGAAATCGGCAGTTAAATTATCAATTATTACCCAGTTTTATCCTCCCGATTACGCAGCTACAGGGCAATTAATTGAAGAGCTTGCTAGTCAATTAGGAGATCTGGGAATGGAAGTGCAAGTATTTACCGGACAACCAGGTTATGCTTTTCAAAAAGCTTCTGCACCTCCTATAGAACGTTCTGAAAAAATTCAGGTCAGGCGATCGCGTACCGCTCAACTTTGGCCGCGAAGAATTCGCGGTAAGTTGATTAATGGAATTTTATTTTGTCTGCGTTCTGGAGTACATTTACTCAAAACTCCTGCTCGCGGTGACGTTTTATTAATCACTACTGCACCACCTTTTTTACCAACTTTAGGATATTTAGCAAATTTATTTTTTCGGATTCCTTATGTTTGCTTGCTTTATGACTTATACCCAGATATAGCATTAGAACTTAAAGCTATTAAACATCAAAATATTTTGGTTAAAATCTGGAATTTAATCAATACTTGTATCTGGAAAAGAGCGAAAAAAATCATCGTTCTCAGCCCAGCCATGAAAGAACGCATAGCAGTAAATTGTCCGGAAGTTCTCGATAAAATTGCTGTTATTCATAGCTGGGCTAATCCAGAAAATATTAAACCGATTGATAAGCAACTAAATTGGTTCGCTCATGAGTATAATTTGGTTAATTACTTTACAGTTTTGTATTCGGGAAATATGGGGCGCTGTCATGATATGGATACTATTTTAAAAGCAGCGGCTCGACTTCGAGATCGACCGATTAAATTTGTGTTTATCGGCAATGGCGCAAAACGCGAAGCTTGTATCGAAACAGTCACGGATTTAGGTTTAAAAAATTGTTTGTTTTTACCATATCAAGAAAAGCAAGACCTTCCTTATTCTTTAACTGCTTGCGATTTATCTATAGTGAGTATTAGCCCTGGTATGGAAGGACTGGTTGCACCCAGCAAACTGTATGGAATTTTAGCGGCTGGGCGTCCGGTAGCGGTAATTTGCGAACCGCATTCTTATCTGTGTCAATTAGTAGCTGAAGCAGAATGTGGTGCTGCTTTTAATAATGGA
The DNA here is from genome assembly GCA_036703985.1 of Leptolyngbyaceae cyanobacterium. Classification (GTDB taxonomy): domain Bacteria; phylum Cyanobacteriota; class Cyanobacteriia; order Cyanobacteriales; family Aerosakkonemataceae; genus DATNQN01. Next base: position 162,184 of record DATNQN010000071.1, on the reverse strand, counting down.
GACAGTCAAGATTTAGCTGAATTCATTTTGCATTTATCTCAATATCCAGAAATAGCCGATCGGATGGGAAATGCAGGACGTAGCTATCTCAAAGCCAATTTTACTCCTGAAATTATTGCTAAACAATATTTGGAATTACTTAGTTAAACGATCTGCCTTTGATTAGAAATAATAAAGTTGATTTGTAGTGAGGATTTTAGTCCTCTCATAGTGTTCGCTAAGGACTTTAGTCCTTACTACAAACTAGAGATAAATTTTTGCCAAAGATGAAACACCGATCATTTTAGATAACTACCGCATCAAAGGGCTACCGTGATGATGAATCAAATACCATTTACCACCCATAAATTCAAAAATATTAGTCGCTATTGATTGCGCCTTAGCTTTTCTGCCACCACTGATTTGTAAAACATTTTCGACTAAGATGATGTAAGCAATATTTTGGCGAATTTCCGTTGCTACAATGTCTGTTTCAATTTCTAAATATTGGGTATTTCTAAATATGGTTTCCCAGGATGAGCGAATTTCTTTCCATCCCCGCAATGCGCTGCGTCCCGGATGAATGCAAAGGCTGACAGTTCCCTGCGACCAAACAGCACCCATCGCTTCTATATCTTTTTTTTCAAAAGCGCGATAAAAAGCTTGGTTGGCAGCTAATATTTCTGTCTGCTGGTCGCTCATTTTGTTACCTTTTTAGAGATCTGGTTTTACTGTTTCTCGCTGGGTAGCCAAATTTTCTCTACTTTCTAATAATGTAGCAGTGGCGTTGCCTACAATAGTGGCTGCACCCAGGAAAAATTTGCGATCGATCGTCTCAATTCTGTCGCTGGGTTGATGATAGTGCGGATTGCGATAATTAGCACTATCGGTAACGAACACTGCTCCGATTCCTTTATACCAAAAAGGTGCGTGATCGCTACGCAGTATATCGGGCATCATTAAACCTTTGAAAGGAATCGCTAACTTCAATATAGGGGGTAAATTTTTTCGATCGCTAACAAAATTATTTAGTAGGGGTAAGTGTTCCGTGTCGCCTGCTAGGACTAAGAAATCTCCTTTGTCAGAGGGTGGCGTAATTGATAAACCTGGGGGATATTTCTGACATCCTACTGTATGACAAGCAAACCCAACCATATCGAGTACGATCGCACCCTGCAAATTAGCTAAATTTGCGGCATGATTAGTAAAGGCAAAACTGCCCAAAAGTCCCCGTTCTTCTAAATCAAAAAATGCAATTTGCAATGCGCGTGGCGTGGGACGCTTTCCCAGTAAACGCGCTACTTCCAAAATTGTTGCTACACCGCTAGCATTATCATCAGCGCCGGGGGAACCTTTGACAGTATCGTAATGAGCACCTAGTAGAATCGTTCCGGCTTGGGGGTCTGTACCCGGTCGTTTTGCTACTACGTTAACGCCGCCTTCAAATGGTTGCAATGTTGGCGACCATCCCGATGTTTTTAAGACTTGTAATATGTAGTTTCTGGCGCGATCGCGATCGGCATCAGTATAACGCTCTTTGCCTAAAGCTTTGATATGTGCAAATAATTTTTCAGCGCTTAAGGGTGCAACAGGAATAATTTTCGGTGTTTCAGGTTGATTATTTACCGCTTTTTGGGTTTTTTCAGCAGTAATTAACGGCTTATCGATCGATTCCCCATTCCTCTTGATTTCGAGATGGGATGCTGGTGGTGCGGAATGTCCACTATTGCTGACATTGCCAAAACGATCGTACACCAGAATAGTTGCCATTACCAGAATTGCGATCGGCAATAATACCCAAATCAACTTTTTTAAGCGCATATTATGGTAATTTCGCACCTACTTAAAACTAGCTCTGACATCTTAACTAATTTTTAGCTTTACGATAGCATTATCCTTTGTATAAATGATGTTATGGTATACGATCGCCTTTTATCTATTACGGAAAAGGTCGCTAACAGTAGCAGGTAATCATAAAAGTATAACTGGTAAACCTTTAAATTTATGGAGAGATAGCGGAACATAATATTCCTAGCAACCGTCCCTCATATTTATCTACCTTTTAAGCGCCATAGTGACAAGTTAATTAGCAATCTACATTTTCTACCAAGAGCTTGATTTATGAAATACATTTACCTCAAAAATACCCCTTTAATTTTAACTACTATTTTATCCCTAGTAGCGATTTCTTATCCTTATAATAATGCTTTATCCGAGCCTACATTAAATCTAACAAACAATAGGCAATTAATTAAACAAAGACGGCCTAATCCCGATCGACTTCCTAATGAAGCTGCCAATGCCGTTTTAAGGATGGCATCCCAACGCACGGGGTTAAGAATTTCTCAGTTAAGAATCGTGAAAGCAGAACAAGTCTTTACCGATGGTTGTTTAAGTTTGCCACGTCCCAACGAAGCTTGTACGAAAATAGGCATTTACGCTTGGGAGGTGACGGTCCGAGGTGGACGAAAACTTTTAGTTTATCGGACTAACAGCGATGGATCTCTAATTAGGTTGAACGAACAAGCTAGCAATATTAACAGTAATGGATTGCCATCTTCGGTTAGCAATGCCGTTTTAAAGAAAGCTTCTGAAGAGGTGAGATTACCGATTTCTCGTTTGCAAATCGTCAACGCTAAACGTGTAAGTTGGGCTTATGGATGCGAGCGATCGACATTTCCTCGCCCTTGCGATCCGGTTTTGGTAAATGGCTGGCAAGTAACTGTAGAAAGTCGTCAAAATCGTTGGGTTTATAACACTGATGAAAATGGTTCTTTGATTCGCTCTTTGCCAAGAGTAAATCCCTCTTAAAAATAGGGTAAAAACCGTTCTTTCAATAGCTTATTTATCTTTAAACACCAGCTAAAATAGGAGTATATCACAACAGAATTGCTAATTTAAATGAAAATCCAAACATCAGTATTAATACCTTTAGGATACGGCAAATACGTGCGTTCAGATCAAGTAACGGCAGTGATTCCCCTAGAGGAAGACCGAGGACCGGGACGACGCACGTTAATTCACCTGGAAGGGCAAAATAACCCGATCGTAGCTTCAAGAGCAGAGGATACGATCGTGCGGGATTTAGTACAAGAACCCCGCGAGGTTACTCAGTCCCGGCAGCAGCAAGAAGTACTGCAAGACTTGTTAGCAGATTTGGCCAATGTTAACCCTACCGTCCGTCGCATTGCTCGCGATGAAGGAGGTTTAGATATCGATCGTTTAGAACGCCGCATCCGACAAGTTTTAGAGGCGTGAGTTAGGTAGATAGAAACCCGGTTTCTTGAAGAAACCGGGTTTCTAGGCCGCACCTTCCAGGGAAAAAGGTTATAAACTATGGCAAAGTAATAAGGGATATTATTCCCGATTACTTAGACGTGGAAGTTAACCGCTTTTTTAAACAGTTACCCAAGTGCCATGATTAACAGAGTACAAAAGACCGACGAAGAATGGAAACAGCAGCTAACTCCCGAACAGTTTAATGTTACCCGCAAGAAGGGAACAGAAAGAGCTTTTACCGGAGAATATCACGATAACAAACAGCCAGGAATTTACAAATGTGTTTGTTGTGGTAATGAGTTATTTAGTTCGGAAACTAAATATAATTCTGGCACTGGTTGGCCTAGTTTCTACGCGCCTGTTAATCAAGAAAACGTGAAATTCGAGGAGGATCGCGGCTTATTTATGCGGCGAGTAGAGGTGCTTTGCGCGGCGTGTGATGCACATTTGGGTCACGTTTTCAAAGATGGGCCGAAACCAACTGGTTTACGTTATTGCATGAATTCTGCTGCGCTTGATTTCGTTAAGCAAAGCTGAGAATAAAAAGTAGGGTGCGTTAGGTTTACCGTAACGCACCAAAATTTATAACTTAGTGGAATGGTACGTTAAGTTATCACTAACGCACCCTACAATTAACTACAATTCGCTTTCAACAGAAGGTGCTGTTTTTTGCAGCTTGAAGAAGATAATACCCAGAGGCGGTAAATGGATATTTACGGAGTAAGCGCGATCGTGACAGTAAATTTCTTCTGCCTGAATTCCTCCGTAATTGCCGACACCGCTACCACCGTATTCTGTAGCATCGCTGTTCAGTAACTCTTGCCAGAAACCGTTATCCGGTACGCCCAAACGATAGTTATAACGAGGAACTGGCGTAAAGTTAGCGACTACTAAAATCTTTTCATCTGTAGATTTAGCTTTGCGAATCAAACTGATTACGCTTTGTTGCCAATCGTTGCAATCAAGCCACTCGAAACCTTGCCAATCAAAGTCTATTTCATGTAAGGCGAGTTCGTAACGGTAAATGTGGTTTAAATCTGCTACCCATCTTTGCAAACCTGCGTGCATGGGATAATCTAACAGATGCCAGTCTAAACTGCGATCGTGACTCCATTCTTGCCACTGACCGAATTCGCCACCCATAAACAATAATTTCTTTGCTGCTTGGGCATACATATACCCAAATAAGACGCGCATATTGGCAAACTTCTGCCAATAATCTCCCGGCATTTTGTCAATTAAAGAACCTTTACCATGCACTACTTCATCGTGGGAAAGAGGCAAGATAAAGTTCTCGTTAAAAGCGTACAACATCCGGAAGGTTAGTAAATTATGATGATGCTTCCGGCTAATCGGATCGAGGGACATATATTTGAGGGTATCGTGCATCCAACCCATGTCCCATTTCAATCCAAATCCCAAACCTCCGTCATAAATCGGACGAGAAACTTTTGCCCAAGCGGTGGATTCTTCTGCGATCGTTTGTACGTCGGGAAAATGTTCGTAAACAGCTTGATTGAAGCGCCGCAAAAAGTTAATTGCTTCTAGATTATCTCGACCACCATATTGATTGGGAATCCATTCTCCCGGTTGACGGGAATAATCTAGATAAAGCATGGATGCTACGGCATCAACTCGCAGTCCATCAATGTGACATTTATCTAACCAGAAAAAGGCACTACTAATTAAAAAACTGGCAACTTCATTGCGACCGTAATTAAAGATACTGCTTTGCCAATCGGGATGAAAACCTTTACGGGGATCGGCGTGTTCGTAAACATGAGTGCCATCAAAATAACCTAATCCATGTTGATCGGTGGGGAAATGGGAAGGTACCCAATCTAAAATGACGCCGATATCTTGCTGATGCAAATAATCCACCAAGTACATGAAATCTTGGATCGTACCGTAGCGACTGGTGGGGGCAAAATATCCGGTTGTTTGATAACCCCAAGAAGCATAAAATGGATGTTCGGTAATGGGCATTAATTCAACGTGAGTAAAGCCCATTCGCTGCACATATTCGGCTAATTTTGAGGCGATTTCTCGGTAAGTGAGGAAGCGATTTCCTTCTTCCGTTACTCGCATCCAAGAACCTAAATGTACTTCGTAAATTGAGAGCGGTGCATCGAAGGAATTATGTTTGGCGCGTTTTGCCATCCACTCTTGGTCTTGCCAATGGTAGTCGGTTTCCCAAATAATCGAAGCGGTTCTGGGTGGTAGTTCTTGGGTGTAGGCAAAGGGATCGGCTTTATCTACTGAATAGCCGTTGTAACGGTGAGTAATGCGGTATTTGTAGAGGCTTCCTTTGGTCATTTCGGGGATGAATCCTTCCCAAATTCCCGATTGTCCTCTCAGGGTGAGGGAATGACCGAAATCACTCCAATTGTTGAAATCGCCTTTGACAGATACGTGTCCGGCGTTGGGTGCCCAAACTGCGAAGTAAGTTCCTCTCACGCCGTTGACAACCATTGGGTGAGAACCTAGTTTTTCATAAAGATGAAAGTGAGAACCTTCATTAAATAGATAAATGTCATCTTCGGTTAGAAGGCTGACGTTTTGGTTGGTTATCTGTGCTTGGTTAGCATTTTCTGCGAGTTGAATCATAATTTGTGATTTGTGATTGGTCATTAATCATTGGTCATTGGTCATTAGTCATCGGTTATTAGCAAATGACTGATGACTAATGACTGATGACTAATAACTAAAACTGAATGAGTTGATAGAGTGGAATGTCTACTGAGTTTTGACGATGGTCGAGTTTGTAGCCTAAGTCAAAGATGATTTTTTCCAAAAGATAAGCATCAAGTAGAATTTGTAGTTCGGCATTTGTTTTTGGTAAAAAGCCATCTTGTTTGGCAACTGAGAGATAGCTATTAAGGAAAGCTGCACTTACCCAGGCGTACCAAAATTGCGCCCACTGTTCCATGACTGGGAGATTTTCCGGGCGGATCATGCCGCTTTCTATTTCGTTGCGAAGCGCCAGGTTAGCTGCATAGTTGAAAGATTGCAACATTCCGGCAACATCTCGCAGGGCCGATCGCTTCATACGCCGTTCGCTTAAAGTGCGACCGGCTTCTCCTTCAAAGTCGATGATGATGAAATCTTTTCCGGTATAAAGCACTTGCCCTAAATGGTAATCGCCGTGATAACGGGTACGCATGGCAGTAATTTTTTGGTTTAAAACTAACTGGAAGCGTCCCATGAATTCTTCTTGGCGATTGAGTACTTTCTTGGCTAGTTGTTGGGTGTCGGGTGATAGTTCATCGAGTCTTTGTTTTAACAGGATGAAGACTCGCCCGGTTAAGTTGCGTGCGTATTGGTAGATCGATCGCTGATAAAAGGTTGAAAATGGTTCTGGGGCAAAGTCGGGATTTTCTCGATCGCAAGCCAGGGCAATATGCAGTTCGGCAGTGAATTTACCCAACAGTTGGGCGTTCGCTAGGTAGGAACCGATCGTGCTAATCGCTAATTCTTTTCCGGTAAGGGTGTCTTTGAGGGCGCAGAAATCGCTTCCGTCTGGATTTCCGCCGATCTGGATGCCATCTTCTAGCTTGACTTCATTGAAGGCTGTCTCTAAATCTAATAAGCTGCCAGAGGAAAGGGGTAATTCGGTAATTCCTGCTTGCTGTACCATGACGCAATCGAAGTAATCGCGCAAACTATCCAAGGTGTAATCCCAACCGCTACGGGTATCTTGGATAAATTGTTGCAATATACCGATCGTCTGACTGTTTTTTGAATTGCGGTATTCCAGCGCCCCGGCGATGGGGGCAAAGTGTTTGAGGAGTTGTTTTTCTCCTAAGAACCGCCCGATTTCTAGTTCTGGGTGAATTCCTTCGTCAACTTGACGGAAGAGTTTAAGGAGAAAGCGATCGCCATAAACTACTGTAGTATTTCGCTGTTCTCCTTTCACCAAATCATGGGGTTCTAAGTTAGAAGCACCATCATGAATTTCTGGGAATAAATCGCTAGCGGTGGCGATCAGTTCACCGGCGATTCCTTTGTAACGCCGATTGTGGGCGATCGCATCTAATGGGAAGGTTAAAAATTGTTTGTCTGCTACGGCATCGAATAAAATTCCGATTTCATTTTTCCCTTGAATTTGCAAGCGAGAAACTACCGCTTCGGGCATTTCTGCTAACAGGTGAAATGCTTGTTCTCCTTCTGCATAAGCTAACAGCAATAAATAAGTTTGCGGTTCCCCTTGGGTGTAGTCTACTTGCAACCAAATCATCTGTGCTTCCATATCTTTGTAGGAAACGGCGATCGTTTCCGTGATATGGGCAGATTGCACTACTCGATTTTTGCGATCGAACCAGCGACAGCCATACAAATAATTAGGCAAAATAGATTCCAGAGTATCTTTTAGTTCTCGTTGGAAAAAGATATTCTGCCATTTGCCACTTACTACTAAAGTTGGCACTTGAATTTGCGGTCTTGGCAACTGAGTATGTTCTGGTTGCAGCTTGAGAGTAAACCAGTAAAAAGAGTAAGGGCCAAGACTGAGGAAATAGGGCGATTCGCCAATTGGTGGAAATTGCGTGCGACCGAAAATTTCGATCGGCATCATGCCTTTAAAGGGTGTTAAATCTAATTCCACCGTTTGCACGAACCGGGATAAATTCGCCACCACTAAAATGTGTTCGTCAGCGTAAGTGCGGGTAAAAGCTAATACTTTCCGGTTATCGGGATGGAGGAATTCAAAACTACCTTTCCCCAATGCTTGAAAACGTTTGCGAATGGCGATCAAGCGTTTCATCCAATACCAAAGGGAATTGGGGTTAGCTTGTTGTGCTTCTACGTTAACGGCGGCATAGTGATATTCCGATTCGACAATGACGGGTAAGTACAATCGCTGAGAACTGCCGCGACTGAAACCGGCATTGCGATCGGCACTCCACTGCATGGGAGTCCGCACGCCATTGCGATCGCCTACATAAACATTATCTCCCATGCCAATTTCATCGCCGTAATAAAGTACTGGCGTACCGGGAAGAGATAATAACAAACTATTCAGTAATTGAATTTGGCGGCGGTCATTTCCTAATAGGGGGGCTAACCTGCGACGAATCCCTAAATTTACCCGCATTTCCTGGTCTTGGGCATAGACTCGGTACATATAATCCCGGTCTTCATCTGTTACCATTTCCAGGGTTAATTCGTCGTGATTGCGAAGAAATAATGCCCACTGACAGTTATCGGGAATGGTCGGAGTTTGTTGCAGGATATCAATAATCGGAAAGCTATCTTCCATCCTGACGGACATGAATAAGCGAGGCATCAGGGGAAAATGGAAATTCATCTGGCACTCATCCCCATTGCCGTAATATTCTGCCGCATCTTCCGGCCATTGATTTGCCTCGGCCAATAACATCCGATTGGGATATTTGCTATCTATATAAGCCCGTAACTTCTTCAAAAATTCATGAGTTTCTGGCAGGTTTTCACAGTTAGTTCCTTCTCGTTCGTATAAGTAAGGCACTGCATCCAGACGCAAACCATCTACTCCCATTTCCAACCAGAAATCCAGCACTTCAAATACTGCTTTCTGCACTGCTGGATTGTCGTAATTTAAATCTGGTTGATGGGAGTAAAAACGATGCCAATAATAAGAGTTGGCAACTGCATCCCAACTCCAGTTAGATGTTTCAAAATCTTTGAAAATAATGCGAGCTTCCCGATATTTTTCCGCCGTATCGCTCCATACATAAAAATCCCGTTCTACGCTACCTTTCGGGGATCTTCTCGCTCGTTGAAACCAAGGATGCCGATCGGATGTGTGATTGACGATTAACTCGATAATAACTCGAATATCTCGCTGATGAGCAGCTTCTAAAAATTCTTTGAAATCATCCAACGTTCCATAAATCGGGTTAACGTTGGTGTAGTCTGCTATATCGTAGCCATCATCTCTGAGGGGAGAGGGAAAAAACGGCAGCAACCAAACGGCGGTAACGCCTAAGTCTTGCACGTAATCCAGTTTTTCTGTTAAACCTCTAAAGTCGCCAATGCCATCACCGTTGCTGTCGGCAAAGGCGCGCACTGGCACTTCGTAAATAATCGCGTTTTTAAACCATAAGGGGTCGTTGTTTAATAGAGTGTTTTGCATTTTTTCCACAGTTGAATTTCCAGAATCTAATAAATTACTTTATTTCAACTTTGTTAATTTACCACAAGCAGCTAGTAAGCTTTGCGATCGACAATTTTTGCTTCATCATCTTAGGTATTTTTCTCTGCTGCTCTCCTCCCACCAACGATGTAATTTCCACCTCTCAATTGGATAATAAACTTACTTTTATACCTAAAGGATGATTTAATTTATCTCTAAAGTAGTACGCTTTATGGTGTGTTTTTATATACATTTTGTACTTATGTAAATCGAAAATCTAAAATCGAAAATCTAAAATCGAATGACTTTTGAACGCGCCAGTGGAATTTTATTGCATCCTACCTCTCTACCCAGCCGATTTGGGATCGGAGACTTGGGCAATTCGGCTTACCAGTTCGTAGATTTCTTAGCAGAAAGTGGCCAAAAGTTGTGGCAAGTATTACCTTTGGGGCCAACAGGTTACGAACATTCCCCCTATACGATGAATTTCAGCGCATTTGCGGGAAATCCCCTGTTGATTAGTTTAGATAAATTAGCAGAAGAAGGATTATTAAGTCACGATGAATTAACGCCGCTACTTGCAAGTCCGGAAGTATCTCCAAACCGAGTAAATTTCGATTTAGTTATTCCCCACAAAACTAAATTTCTCAGACTTGCCTATCAACGCTTTCAGCAATCTTTAGGCAACCACAGAAACACCGAGTTTGAACGTTTTTGTCAGGAACAATCGTATTGGTTGGATGATTACGTATTATTCATGGCTTTACTAGAAGCCAATGGCGGTAAAAGTTGGCATCTTTGGGAAAGATCGATCGCGCGTCGGGAAGCAGATGCACTGAAAGCGGCATCCCAGGATTTACAGGATAGCATCGCGTTCCACAAGTTCCTGCAATTTAAGTTTTTTGAACAGTGGAGAAATCTTCGCAACTATACCAACAATAAAAACATCAAAATTATCGGCGATGTCTCGATTTACGTTTGTCATAATAGTGCCGAAGTTTGGGGAAATCCAGAAATTTTCAAACTCGATCCAGACACTTTAGAACCTGCTTATATTGCGGGAGTTCCGCCAGATTATTTCAGCGCTACCGGACAACTGTGGGGTAATCCGGTTTATAATTGGGAACAATTAGAAAAAACCAACTTTGCTTGGTGGATTGCCAGATTTAAAGCGACTTTGCAATATGTCGATATCGTCCGCATCGATCATTTTCGCGGCTTTGAAGCTTATTGGCAAGTACGGGCGGGTGAAGAAACTGCCATTAATGGTGAGTGGATAAAAGCGCCGGGATTTGAATTTTTTGAAACCCTTGGTCATACTTTAGGTAGTTTGCCAGTTTTAGCAGAAGATTTGGGTATTATTACGCCGGAAGTAGAAGAGTTGCGCGATCGCTTTAACTTCCCCGGTATGCGAATTCTGATGTTTGCTTTTAGTGGCGGATCGGAAAACAGCTACTTACCGCATCAATACGTGAAAAATTGCGTAGTTTATCCCGGCACTCACGATAACGATACCACATTGGGTTGGTGGAATACCGCCACTTCTCACGAAAAAGCATTCGTTGCTAAATACTTCGGTTATTCATCTCCCGACGAAATTAAAGAAATTAATTGGCTGTTCATTCGAGTCGCTTTATCCTCCGTCGCCGATTTAGCGATCGTTCCCCTGCAAGATATTCTAAGTTTAGATAGTAGCGGCAGAATGAACGATCCCAGCGTCAATGCGGGAAACTGGCGCTGGCGATATGAAAAATCAGAAATGATTACTCAGGAAATGCGCCAAAGGTTGTTAGAGTTAACTCAACTTTACAGTCGGTAGTTTTTGAGAGGAAGGGTGGGGAGAATTCAAAATTCAAAATTCAAAATTCAAAATTAATTTCTTTTTACTTCATCCTTCCTACTTCATACTGCCAATTAAGCCCAATTTTTTACTCTTTCAACAGCTTTTTGCCACTGAGTAAAATTAGCTCGTGCTTGAGTAACTCCTTCACCGGGATAGAAAGTTCTATCAATTTCACGACTACCCGTTATTTCTGCATAATCTTGCCAAAAACCGACTGCCAAACCAGCAGCAAATGCAGCGCCTTGTGCGGAAGCATCTAAAATAACCGGACGTTCTACTGGGATACCCAAAACATCAGCTTGCCATTGCATTAAAAAGTTGTTTTGGCAAGCTCCTCCGTCTACTTTTAATAACTTTATATTAGTAGCGCTATCTTGATTTATTGCTTCTACAACTTCTTTCACTTGATAAGCAATTGCTTCCAATACTGACCTTACCATGTGTTCTCTTTCTACTCCGCCAGTAATGCCGAAAAATGCTCCCCTAGCAGTCATATCCCAGTGAGGTGCACCCAAACCGCTTAAGGCAGGGACGAAATAAACACCACCGTTATCATTTACCCGATTTGCCATCATTTCTGTATCCGTGGCGGCAGTAATTAATTTAATGCCATCCCGCAACCATTGTATGCAGGCTCCTGTAGTAAATATGCTACCTTCTAAGGCATATCCTGCTTTAATTTCTTTATTGTTTTTGATTTCCGTCCAAGCTATTGTAGAAAGCAATCGGTTACGGGAATTGGCGATATTTTCTCCTGTATGCGCGACTAAAAAGCAGCCAGTGCCGTAAGTACATTTGAGCATACCAGGACGATCGCAACCGTGAGCGAATAAAGAGGCGTGCTGATCTCCTAAAATAGCGGTAACTGGGATTGATGCGCCTAATAATTCTGGTTTGCTATCACCGAATAACCCCAAACTAGGTTTAATTTCTGGCATCAAATCAGGAGAAATTTGAAATAAATCGAGTAAAGTTTTATCCCATTCTCCTTTAGCTAAATTCATCAGCATCGTGCGGCTGGCATTGCTATGATCGGTGGCGTGAACTTGTCCGCCAGTGAGATTCCACAAAATCCAACTATCGATCGTACCTGCTAAAATGTTATCTGATTCGATTGGTGGATATTCTCTTTTTATATATTCGAGTAACCAAGCTAATTTAGTGGCGGAAAAGTAAGCATCGATCACTAATCCCGTGCGTTGATAAATATTGTTGGCATGACCTTCTTCGGTTAATTTATTGCATAATGGAGCAGTGCGGCGGTCTTGCCATACGATCGCATTATATAAAGGTCGTCCCGTCGTTTTATCCCACAACAAACAAGTTTCTCGCTGTACGGTGAGTCCGATGGCAGCTACTTGGGTGGCGGCTATTCCGGCTTTTTGCAATGCTGTTTGCATCGCCCAAACAGTATCTTGCCAAATATCTCTGGGGTCGTGTTCTAACCAACCGGGTTCGGGGTAATATTGAGTTAATTCTTTATAGGCAGAACTAATTGGTTGTCCGTGGCGATCGAATAAAATTGCTCGGTTGCCAGTAGTACCGAGATCGAGAGCGAGAATGTAAGTAGGAGAATTGGTAATCATTCGATTTTGGATTTTAGATTTTAGATTTTAGATTGACTTCTACCTAATATTAAATATCCTACTGAAAAGTGCGATCGGCTTTGTAAGCTTTCAGCCAATAGGTTTTCATATCCCCTTTCCCTTTGACTGAAATGATACCTCGTTCTTCAAAGATAAATTTATCTTTCAGTCGTGTGTAGGTATCAAAGGAAACTTGGATGCAGTCCGGTAATCCTTGAGATTCCATTCGAGAAGCAATATTAACCGTATTTCCCCACAGATCGTAGATAAACTTTTTTAAACCGATTACTCCCGCTACTACTGGCCCAGAATTAATCCCGATGCGAATTTGAAAAGATTCTCCGGTACTAGTGCAAAAATTTGCGATCGCTTTTTGCATATCTAAAGCCATTGCCGCGACAGCTTCTGCGTGGTCATGTTTGGGAATGGGTAAGCCTCCCACTACCATGTAAGCATCACCGATCGTTTTGATTTTTTCTAAACCGTGTACTTCAGCTAACTGGTCAAATTTGGAAAAAATTTCGTTGAGTAAATTTACTAATTCTATTGGATAAATTTGAGAAGCAAGGGGAGTAAAGTTAACGATATCGGCAAACAAAATAGTCACTTCATTAAATTGTTCGGCAATCGCACTGGTATCATTTTTTAACTTTTCGGCAATGGGTTTTGGGAAAAGATTCAGCAGCAAACGTTCCGATTTTTCTTGTTCTAATTGCAATGCGGCTGTTCTTTCGATTACCCTTTGTTCTAACTCTTCATTGGCTTTTTCCAAAGCAAGAAATGACTGCTGTAACTGGTCTGCCATTTGGTTGAAAGATCGAGCTAAAATATCCAATTCAGTAATGCTACCTCCTTTAACTGTTTGCCCTAATTCACCAGTTGCGATCTTTTGCGACGCCATACCTAACCTAAAAATCGGAGTAGCGATCCAACGAGACGTGAAAATTCCTAAAGCGATAGAAATAGCTAAAGCTGTGAGCGATAATAAAAAGGTGATGCGGCTATTAGCATTAATTTTTTCCATAAAGTCAGTTTTCGGAATAATTACCACAATCAGCCAATCAATTCCTCTGTTGTCTTTGAGGGGAGTGATTTGCAAGAACTGTTCCTCACCTGCGATAGGAAAAGCAAATTGTTTAGTCTGATTAATTTCGGTTAAATTAGCTGATTTTTCTAGATATTCAACTGCTGAATTAACTAAAGATATACTACTTTTTCTGGCTGATAAACGTTCTTTAACTTGACCGTTCTTATCTCTTAAAAATGGTTCTTCATCAGTGGAAGAAGCTACCATTTCTCCCGAACGTTCCATAATAAAAGTCAACCCGGTTTTACCAACTTTTAACTGTTTGAGGAAATCTTGAATATGGGCAAGTACGAAATCTACTCCCACTACTCCTCTTAGTTCACCTGTTTTACGATATATAGGTTGAGCGAGGGTAACTTTCAAGCGAGGTTCTTTGAAATCAATGTAAATTTCACTCCAGGTTTCTTTACCTGTTTGTACTGCTTTTTTATACCAGGGACGCCATCTCGGATCGTAAGGGTTACCTGCTTGTAACAAACGGGTAGGATTGCCTTCCGAGTCGATATCAAAGCTAAAAAATTTCCCACCAGTCGATTTTCCCGCTCGACCAATTTCCCATCTTTTGTTATCTTGAAATCCTAAACCGAAAAATTCTCCAGTAGTGCTACCAAAATAAATTGCCGATATTTTTTCTTTATCGACTAAAAGACGCTGATTCCAAAATTGGCGAGTGAGGCTGCCAGTATCTTCTAAGTTTAACTGACCTAGCCAAATCGCGCTAGCATTAACTCGGTTGATCGTGCCGGGAGTTTCTAGGTAATGAGTGAGAGTTTCGTGAATGCGATCGCTAATTTCTACTCGCAATTGTTCGGCTACTTCATTAACCGCTTGTTCCCCATTGCGAAATGATAAATACCCCGTTAGCCCCACTGCTGCTGAGATTTGCAAGACAAATGGCACGATCAGGGCGAGGCGTAACGGTATTTTGCGATCGCTTTTAGCAATAGAGAGAGGCAGCATTTTTAATGGCATTCGTTCGCCTTGAGGATCTGATTCGGATCTTAATCGCTATAGGCTGGATTCCGCCCATAATTACAGCATTGGCGATCGCATTTTTGTAGAAATAAGATTAAGTCCAGTCAGCGAAAGATCGGTTTTTCCCCCATGTTAAACTAAACTCAAGGCAAGAGTTAAGTTGGGAAACATCACCATGACCGCTACTCTCCAAGCAGCAGAAAAGCGCTACTACACCCCAGAGGAATATTTAGCACTGGAAGAAACCGCTGAGTACAAAAGTGAATATCACGATGGGGAGATCGTACCGATGACGGGTGGAACTACAAATCATAATCAAATCGCACTTAACCTAAGCGTTGCGTTAAGTATCGCTTTTAAGAGGCAAAATTACCGAGTATTTATCGGTGATGTGCGCTTATGGATACCGAGAGTAAAACGTTTTACCTATCCTGATGTGATGGTAATTGCCGGACAACCGGAATATTACAATAATCGTAAAGATACGATTACTAATCTGCAAGTAATTATCGAAGTTTTATCGAAATCAACTAAAGGTTACGATCGCGGTAATAAGTTTAGATTTTATCAAACAATTCCAACTTTTCAAGAATATATTTTGCTCGAACAAAATCAGAGGTCAATTGAACAATATTCTAAGCACTAAGCAAGAAAATAAGCGGTGGTCTTATAGCGTTTACGATGAAGAAGACCCTGCATTAACTTTTAGTTCTTTTCAGGTAGAAGTACCTCTGGTGGATATTTATGATAAAGTTGATTTTGACGAAGTGGAAGCTGAAGAATATCCAGAAGATTTTAAAGAAGATGGAGGAGAATGAGAGTAAAATTAGTGATGCGGTGAATGCTTTTAGGAATTTTTTAACCTCAGATGAAGACAGATAAACGCAGATGAACGCAGATGTAGATTCTAAGAGAAAAACTGCTCGTAATCATCGTGACTACCAATCCAAAACCAGGTGACAGTATCCTTACACAAGATTCCAACAGCGCGATAATTACGCGATATTCTTGCAGACCAGATATCTTCTTCATCGTTAATACATTTAAAATGTAAGGATGGATGAAAAGGATTTTCTGACCACAAGAGATAAGCTTTTCTGGCTCTTTGTTTAATTTCGGTATCGAGAGAAGCGTAAGCAGTCCAAAAAGAAGGAAGAGTTGCAGATTTCATAGCTGTTCGTAATCTAATAAATTGGCTTTTCCTTCCGCAATTTCCTGTTTGGCGCGTCGTGCTGCTTTAATTAATTGCTGTTGCGTTTTCTGAAAAGATTTATCCCATTTGATTTCATCTTCCAAATCGGCAATATATTCTCGTAAATGTTCTGCAACTTGCTCTTGCAAAGTTTCCGGTAAAGACTCCATCATGGCTACTACGGTAGTAATTGCTGGGGATGACATAGTATAATCCTCCAATAACGGGTAAGATGGAATAACAGCTATTTTACAATTTTATATTAGTTTATGGTTTAGGAAAAGCGTGAATGCCTACGGCAGGCTAAGCCAAAGCATTTTCAATTATTCTCATTTTTTAGGATACATTTGTTTTGCTCTCAAAGCCCGCCTGGGATTCAAATCCCAGGCTAATAGCAAAAGTCCACTTAAGTGGACTAAATGCTATTTAAAAATCAGTAAGCTAATAAATTATAATCTTTCAGTCCATTTTAATGGACTTTCGTTATTAGCCCGGAAATTGATTCCCAAGCGGGTGTGAACGACACCACCAAAAGGAATTTATTCCCCGGCGGACTTTGACCACAAATGCAAAATCTAGGTTCAAGGTAGAAACTGTTGCCAGAAACAAAGGTGATAACCCTGGTGCAACACCTGAGTTTACCGAGTTGGCGGTGAACTTCAACGCGACACCCGCCAAATTTTGATGGTTGAGTCATTACTACCACTAACCAAAGTCTGCCCATCTGGACTGATGGCTACAGAGTAAATTGAGGAAAAATGACCCGTAAGAGTTTTAACTAAAGAAACATTTTCTAAAGAACTTCGACTCCCACTAAAACTCGGCGAACTAATAGGCGCAACAGTTCTCACCACACTCGGACTAGAACGCGGCGAACTTGTCACCACCGGACTAGGCGAACTAACATCCCTCGGACTAACAGAACTCCCACCTAATTTAGAAACCCAAAACCCAATTCCACCCCCCAAAACTAACAACAACCCCGCCGCCACACTTAGAGGAAAATTGGTTTTCCGCTTTGCCAACTTTTGCGCCAGTTCCTCTATCCTCTGCAAAAGCACCTGAGTATTCAGCGGTCTATCCTGTGGCTTTTGCGCCATCAAATTATCGATAAAATCAGCCAAACTCGGTGAAATATTCACCGCCTGTCGCCAGCGAAACACATCGTTATGGGCATCATAAAAATTTAAAACATTCTGTCCCGTCAGCAAATACACAAACGTCCGTCCCAAGGCAAAAAAATCTGATTGCGGTACTGCTTGGAAATTCTGTTGTTCCGGTGGCGTATACCCAGCAGAAACTATCGCCGTAATTTGGTATCCCGCACCCACTTTGGCAAGATAAGTATAGGTTGCTTCCCTCGCCGTGCCAAAATCAATCAACACCAACTGCCCATTCGGTCTTAGCATGATATTGGGCGGCTTAATATCCCGATGGAAATACTGCTTACCATGCACTAAATGCAATATTTCTGCCAGTTGCTTTAACCACGCTATTGCTTGCTGTTCCGAAATGGGATGATTTCCCTGCTGTTTTAGCCACTCTTCTAAGTTTGGCCCCTCGATTTTTTCCATGACAATGTAGTGCAAAATCAACCCGTTTCTGGTTTGATAGGGGAAATAACCATCGACTTTGGGAATACCGGGATGCTGGAACTGCGCTAATACTTTTGCTTCTTGCTGAAATAGTTGGACTGCTTTGGCGTTGTTGTTGAGATTTTCTTTGAGAACTTTCAGTATTTTAGAGGTTCCCCGTTCTTCTGCGGTGTAAATTTTGCCAAAACCGCTGTTATCGCTGAGGAGTCGCATCACCCGATAGCGTCCTTGCAGAAGTAAGTCGGAACCGCAACTTTGACAGTGGCGGTTGTTACTGTTCTGCGGGTGGTCTGGTTTTGGACAATGTGGGTTGATGCACAGACTCATAATTGGCTGTGGTTGGGTGTGATTTTAGTATAAGCGGGATTTGGGTTTGTCTGTGTGCGCCAGAAACCCGGTTTCTCCAAGAAACCGGGTTTCTTTATAGGATGCGAGGCTTTTTTTACCACAGATGAAGAAGGATGAACGCAGATGTACGCAGATGAAGAGTGTGGATGTATCGTTATGATAAGTGCGATCGCTCTTTCGTTACGTTGTTGCGCTTCAGCACTAAAACCTAAACTAGTCCCTAGTTCGTCTTATGCTAAGTCTCTCACAAGCGATCGCACTTGCCTACCAATATCTCCAAAGCGGACAAATTTCCCAAGCTGAATCGATTTGTCAGCAAATTCTTCAGCAACAGCCTGATTGTACGGAAGCTTTATTTTTGCTTGGCGCGATCGCACATCAAAGTGGCAAACTAGATGAAGCACTTCTCTACTATCTGCAAACGATCGCTTTTGCACCCGATCATGCACGAGCTTATTATAGCTTGGGTGCTGTAATGCACCAGCAAGGTCAACTATTAGAAGCAATTACCTATTACCAACAAGCGATCGCCCTTCAACCAGATTATAGCGACGCACATTACGATTTAGGAAATGCGTTCAAACAAGTGGGCGATTTATCCACGGCAATTTACCATTATCAACAGGCGATTGCGATTAACCCAAATGATATAGAAGTTCGCGGTAATTTAGCAAATCTTTTATTGGAAAAAGGGGAAATTGCCGCAGCTATTCATCATTACCAACAAGTAATCTTACTGCAACCCAATATTCCCGGTATCTATTATAATCTTGGTAACGCTTTATTAGAACAACGCAACTACCAACAAGCGATCGTCGAATATCAAAAAGCCATTTCCTTAACACCCCAGTCCATAGATGCTTATCTCGGTATCGCCACTGCTTTATCGAAAATGTATCATTTTGAAGATGCGATCGCATGGCTAGAAGCAGCATTAAAAATCAATCCCCACAGTCCCGAAGCATACTTGAATATGGGAATTACTCTTGGGGATAGCGGACAAGTAGAAAATGCGATCGCAAATTTCCAAAAAGCCCTACAACTCAAACCAGATCTTGCCACAGCTTACTGGTTTAACGAACTAGCTTTACCAGTTTTATACGATAATATCGAGCAAATTCCTTTCTGGCGTCAGCGTTGTTGTCAAGCAATTAATAAATTAATTAACGCCACAATCTTAACTTCTCCCGAAAGCCGAGAACTAACTTTAAATATTTGGCAAAAAAGACCGATCGCTTTTTATCTCGGCTATCAAGGCTTGAACGAAAGAGGTATCCAGCGTAAGTTAGGCAACTTTTTGCATCGAGTAATGGCTGCCAACTATCCTCATTGGGTGCTACCTCGTCCCATGTATGCCATTAATAAAAACGAGAAAATTCGCATCGGTTATATTTCAACTCACTTGCGAAATCACACGGTAGGTAAATTAACTCTGGGCTGGTTAAAAAATTGCGATCGCAAAACTTTTGACATCTATACCTATCAAGTTGCTCCTGAAGTAGATTCTACCACAGAAAAGTTCCGTTCTTACAGCAATTATTTCCATCATATTTACGGAAATATAGAATCAATTTGTCAACAAATAATTACCGATAAACCACACATTTTAGTATTTACGGATATCGGTATGAGTCCGCTGACATATCAAATAGCCGCCTTAAGTTTAGCCCCCGTACAATGTACCACTTGGGGACATCCGATTACTAGCGGGTTACCAACAATCGATTACTTTTTATCCAGCGATTTAATGGAACCAGAAAATGCTCGATCGCATTATTCAGAAAAGCTAATTCGTTTGCCGAATATCGGAATGTGTTATGAAAAGCCAGACATTCCTGAACTAACCAAAACGCGTGCTGATTTTAACCTGCGTGAAGATGCAATTCTCTATTTTTCTTGTCAATCCTTATTTAAATATTTGCCTCAATTCGATCGCGTATTTGCCGAAATAGCCCAAAGAGTACCCCAAGCACAATTTGCCTTTATCAGTCATCAATCAGCTTATGTTAATCGCCAATTTGAATCAAGGCTAAAACGCGCTTTTGCTGAATTAAACTTAAACAGTGAAAAGCATTGTATCTTACTACCTAGAATGAATCATATTGATTACTTGAATGTAAATTTACTTTCCGATATTTTTCTCGATAGCTTTAGTTGGTCTGGTGGTAATACAACTCTAGAAGCGCTGGCTTGCGGTTTACCTGTCGTGACTTGTCCGGGCGAATTCATGCGCGGTCGCCACGCTTATGGGATTTTGAAAATGATGGAGATGTCAGAGACTATTGCACGCGATCGAGTTGAGTATGTTGATATTGCAGTCAGATTAGGTTTAGATACCAATTGGCGTCAAGATATAAGACAAAAAATCTATCAACGCCATAGTATGATTTATAATGATAAAAGCTGCGTTGTGGCATTAGAGTCTTTTTATAAAAAGGTGGTAGCAGAATTTTATCTGTAATATCATATCCCTTGGATTGCTCATAATCAAGCTTGTTTGTAGTGAGGACTTTAATCCTTAGATTGAGGACTAAAGTCCTCACTAAAAATTATGATTATATGAGGAGATATGATATAAATGAGATTAATTTTTCGTGATTTTAACCACAGATGTCCACAGATAAACACAGATGAACACAGATAAATAATAAAAATAGTTGGGGATTTGAATTATCCATTCTTCTCCCCATCAATCTAAATATCCAAATTGGATGCGTCGCAACTTAGCGCATTCTCCACAATTTAATCGTGCTGTCATCATCATCTGGCTCTACGACATCTTCTGCTTTACCATTTACCGACCAAAACCAGTTAGTATCTCCGGACACAGTGCGAAGCAGTTGACCGCTACCTACATTCCACATTTTCATCGTATTGTCATTACTGCCACTGACCAAAGTTTGGCCATCCGGTGTTAAAGCAAGACACACTACACCACCTGTATGACCGGAGAGAGTACCGAGCAACTTACCATTATTGAGTTGCCAAATTTTGATCGTGTTGTCGGAACTACCGCTAACAATAGTTTGACCATCGGCACTAATGGCAATAGAATCCACCCAGTTAGAATGTCCTTTAAGAGTACGAAGTAATTTACCGTTATTGAGTTGCCAAATTTTAAGCGTGTTGTCGGAACTGCCACTAACGAGAGTTTTGCCATCGGGTGCGATCGCCACAGCCGCCACCCAGTTAGAATGACCTTTGAGGGTACGCAGCATTTTACCAGTGGACTTTTCCCAAATCTTAATGGTGTTATCAAAACTGCCACTAGCAATAGTTTGACCGTCGGGACTGATGGCAACTGATAGCACTGACCCGCAATGACAACCCAAACTGCGAAGCAATTCCCCATCGACTAGATTCCAAATCTTAATGCTATTGTCGTTACTGCCACTGATCAAAGTTTTACTATCGGGACTAAAACCCAGACAAAGCACCGAACCGTAATGATCCGTGAGGGTGTTCAGCAATTCGCCACTTCTCAAATGCCAAATCTTAATCGTGTTGTCATTACTGCCACTAACTAAAGTCTGACCGTCAGGACTGATGGCTAGCGCACGCACGGCGTCTGTATGACCAGTCAGAGTATTCAGCAATTTACCGTTATCCAATTGCCAAATCTTGATTTGATGAGAACTAGCACTCACAAGCACCGGCAGTTGCGGACTAATAGCCACTGCACGCACATATTCTGAACTACTGGTGAAGTTGTTGACTAGGGGAGGACGAGATTGAGTGGTAAACATGACTGAGGTGGATCTCCTTTAACCGTTCCAAAATCAGGCGGATGTTGATATAGTGCGGTTCGGGTGAAGCCGCCAGAAAACCAGTGTCTTCAAAATTTGTGCTTCAGTGGCCTTGCCTTAGGTAGCATAGCAAACTACATAAAATAAAGGGAGTAAATTTTTTTTAAATATGTAAAACAAAAAGCCCAGATGTTACCCCGCTTTCAGGTTTTACCAACAATGTTGGTATATATATTTTTCACTGGCAAAAAAAAGTTCTTTTTGGGCAGAGGTTCTAGGGGTTAGGGAATAGAAGAATCGTACTTCCTCTATACACCCCATCCCTGGCGTCCCTTGTCCAGATCTGGGAAAAAACTCTACTGCGCGATCGTGAAAACTATAACAACCATTGCTGATTTTTTGGCCTGTTTTAGTATGCCCAACAGAGGGAGGAAATTCTCAGAAAAGCTTGATTTTATTTAATTTTTTATTCTCTTAACAAAAAGAAAGTTTTTCGGATCTTCTCCCTTGTAGACTATGGCTACTACCCTTTTGGTCACTCTCGCCTTAAAGTTTCCAGTTTTCAGCCTTAGCTTTCCAACTTTCCTTGAAAGCGCAGGTATGACAAAAAAGAGTATAAATAATTGGCACGAAAGAGTTGCACCTCTGTTTATCGTCTTGAGTTTTACAGCTTTTTATACTCGTGTACCGCCTGATTTCGTGATTTTAGGCACTGATTTGACGGTAGGCAATCGCATAGCCGTGGTCTACAGGCAGCGGTTGGTATCTCACAGACCGCAAACTGATTTTGGCGATCTTTTTCACCTCAAGACAGTTAGTTTAGGGCATAATTCTCCGGTTCTCCTAAAAAAGCGTTTTTGGGCGATTTTAGGCGACTAGTCATCATCTTCCACCACCAGACCCCGGATTTACGCAATAGCAATCAGTTGGGCTTAGTTTGGCTGAGAATTAATGCCCGTGTACATATTTTTGTTATAAAAGCAAACTGTATTTATGATAACATCCGATAACCAAATTAGTATAACTTTAAATAGTCTTTAATTTCCTAATCTCCCATTGTTAGATTGCCATCTCTACTCAAAAATAAAGATTACCAGTTTATTTTGCTTCTATGGTGATGGAATAATTCTATATAATGCACTCTATCCTTAGATTTACTCAACATCCGCTCAGAGATGGAAAAAATCGGGTACATAATCGCATACCGTATAAACAACAGGTTATTCAGTAGTATTGACGATGCTAAATTAGCAGGTAAGTGCTAGTTGATTAAAGCCGTATCGCCTTGAATTATTCTAAATTTGACCAAAGCTTTCCAAAATAGCTTTGAGAGAACAGCCAAACATTTTTAGGAAAATCTGCGGCGTTTTCATCCCTATGCAACACACATCCGCACTGACTAATATGAGTGCGAACGGGTAGAGATTTTTTCACTATTGCACCGCATTGAGAGTAGTTTTGAGATGAGAAGTGTAATGAGAGGTCTAATAAACCTCTCTAGAAAAGATTGTAGAGACTTTCTATGCAACGTCTCTACAATGGTTTCACGTAAGGCACCTTTCTTTTTTGGAGATGTCTAATAGTTCCAGGATATTCTCTAGTGAGAGTAACAAAAGAGAGTTGTATTCTGACGGGCGAGAATTCTGACTTCATCCTTCCGACTTTAATTTATGCAAAAGCGGAAAAGCCCAAATCAGGGGGGATATCTTGTAAACGTCCGGAACCTACTGCTTTGACGGCTTCCGAGAGGGAAAGGTCGCCGGTGTATAAAGCCCGACCGACAATTACCCCATTTACTCCCAAAGGTTCCAATGCTAGCAAACTGAAAAGATCCGTCAGACAGCTTACCCCACCAGAAGCGATCGTGGGAATAGAAATACAGCTTGCTAGTTCTCTCAATGCTTCGATATTTGGCCCTTGCAAAGTACCATCTCGATGAATATCGGTATAAATAATAGCCGCAGCACTTAGATCGGCCATTCGTCTTGCCAAATCCACAGCTGCTACTTGGGAAGTTTCCAGCCAACCGCGAGTTGCTACCATTCCATTTCGCGCATCAATTCCCACTACTATGCGTCCGGGAAATTCTTGGCAGAGTTCACCTACTAGCTGAGGATTTTCTACCGCCACAGTGCCTAAAATTACTCGCTGTACGCCAATACTTAACATTTGGGCAACTCTGGCTCGATCGCGCAACCCACCTCCGAGTTGTACTGGTATGGGGATCGCTTGGACGATCGCTTCAATGGCTGGTAAATTTACCAAGTTTCCGGTTTTAGCACCATCCAAGTCTACTACGTGCAGCCTGGTGGCTCCTTGCTCTACCCATTGTTTTGCTACAGCGCTGGGATTTTCATCGAACACTTGAGACTGAGAGTAGTCTCCCTGATACAGGCGGACACACCTTCCTTCTAATAAATCAATGGCTGGGATAACTTCCATTCGCTTCCTTACTGGTGAAAAAACAACTCAATCTTCACATTAGCTTGCAAAAAGCTAATTTATTCTGTATATGAAGATAATCAGGTTAAATTGGCTGATTTTTAATCTTCTGCTTGCTGGCTCTTCCACCTGATACTTGATTCTCAGTGAAAAAGTTTACTAGTTAATCTAAGTACTAAATTAACAGGTGCGATCGCGATCGCACGACAACCAGATCATTGTCACCTTTTTCGATCGATTTGTATCACAAAAACTTTCCGCCAAAAGAAAGATATTAAAACTATGGGTAGTTCTACGGTACTTAGACAGTTTTGAGGAAGTAAGCCATGTTTGAAAAATTAATGCTAGCCGCTGCAATGACTTTGTTACTTAACTTTTTCTTGGGAGTTAGTTCACAGCAAACCAAAGGAGAACTGCTTTTCGGGAAAAATGCCTCATTAACCGTAAGTTTACTGAATAGCTCGCCAGGGATGGACATCCCTCAGGTAGATTCCCAGGCTACTTCTTTAGACTAGTAGGGATTACGCGGTAGGGCGATGGCCCCTCTTTGTAAACCCTCAAGACACCGAGCTACCTAGAATCCCAGAATATTCAGTACTACTAAAATATTTTTACAGTGTCAAATTAAGTACTAACAACGATTGACAGACCCAGCTATAATGATCGCAAACACAGATAGAAGGACTAATAACATAATCGGGGAAGCCACTAGCGATCGCGAAAACCAAGCTCGCACATCCGGGAAAGTTATAAAAACTTTTTAGCTGAACGGAAATAGTATCTTCTCGATATTGTTCAAACACCCTTCATCTAAATTGCTGAAGCTGATGGAATACATTTTTTTATGACTATTTACGTTGGCAACTTGTCTTACAAAGCCACTTCCGAAGATATTACACAATTATTTAAAGAATACGGTTCTGTTAAACGAGTAGTTCTACCCGTAGATAGAGAAACGGGGAGGATGCGCGGTTTTGCCTTTGTAGAAATGCTCGACGACGCCCAAGAGGAAGTAGCGATCTCTGAATTGAACTCCCATGAATGGATGGGAAGGCAATTACGAGTTAACAAAGCTAGACCCCAAGAAAACAACCGCCCAGCCAGCGATCGATCTCGGTGGTAAAGCTGCTGGAGCATCATTTATTTCGATCGGGAAAATGGGGAGATCGATCGACTAATTTTTCCCAGTACAAAACAATAACATCGAGATTATCTACTCAATTCTGACAAGCGAGAATTCTAGATTCTTCTTTCAAATTTCAACATATATTCCAGTTAGCGGTTTAATTCAACATAAGCAAACACTCGGAAATCAGAGAAGTTTGTGTTGATTGACACCCCCATTTTACCTGTGATATCCTAGCATAGCTTACCTGAAAAAGGTTAAGCAAAAACCCTAATCGTACCTAAGGATAGTAGCAACTTAATAATATCTAGAAGTGCTGCTGTTTTTTTGAACAATGAGGTCAAAATGGCGAAACGCCGCAATCTAAAAAAAGAAAAAGCACTGCGTAACCAAGCATACGCAAGAAAGTATCGCAAACGCAAAATGACAGGCAATTTTTCTTCCCGAAGACGCAACCAGTCTGCTGCCGCAGAAGGTGCTGAAGAAGAAATAGATGCTTAGATTGGTTTAACCTTCTTTTTAAATTAAATGCAGCCCAACTCTGTGGTAATCGCCTGCCTAACGAGTTGGGCTTTATCATTTTTACTCGATAAAATATCTGCTTCAACTAATTTAGTTAATTCTGGTAGGGAAGACAAATCACGGGGTCTTTTCAACCGACAAACACGCAAGCGACGAGCTAATTTAATGCACTGCTGAAATTTGAATTCGCTCGTACCGATCGCAGTTAATAAATCAAAATTTGGATAACATTGGCGAGCTATTTCCAAAAATGCTGCCTGCGGTTTCAGAACTTCGATTTCGCGATCGTTACCCCGATCTAATACATAAATTCCTTGAAGAGGAAGTGGTGTTAGTTGAAACTGACTATTAAGAGTTTTTGCCCGTTTCTCTGCCTTTGGATAAACTTGTGGTAAATTTTCCGGCACTTCTCCCAAAAAATTAATCGTTTCCGGCCATAACCTCAGTTGAGGGTAACTGGGAATCACCCTGATATTACCGCTAATATTAATATCAACCGCTAAAATATCATCGGTTACTATCGGATAATTGTCGCGATGAAAAGTTGCCGCGATCGTAGACTTTCCCGCCCCAGACCTCCCAACAAATGCCACCACCGCACCATTAATAGCCACAGCACTACCATGAAGAATTAGTAAACCCCGCTGGTGCAGCAACATTGCTAAAGGTAAACCTACGAGAAAATGACTAAGTACTCTCTCATCTACACCTAAATTCGCATCTACGATAATTTCTCGTCCATTTTTTACCAAGAAAGCGCCCACTTTTTCACAATAAAAGCAAGCTTCTTCTTGAGAAGCGCGTAACAAAAAATTACTCGGACTAGCGATTTCCGATACAGTTCGGTCTACTTTTCCCATTTTGACTACCACATCCACGGTGGTAGCTCCTGACACGAGCGCTGGTAGCGGCAACTCAGACTGGATACCCAGCCCGTAAGCAGTTTGATAATACATTGACTGGCAATTAGTTTTAGATTTTTACTCGGTAGGCGAACTGCTACCAGGAGCCCTAATTAGCTGCTCTTCTAAAAGTATGCCTAATGGTAGAGGAATTTTGGTTGAAGAATTAATAATTTCTGGCCGACGATCGATAAATACTTGATGAAGCCTGGATCGGGATTTAAGGATTAAAGGATGAACAGGATGAAGTCTGAAGGATGAAATCTGAAGGATGAAGGATGAAATCTGAAGTCTGAAGTCTGAAGTCTGAAGGATGAAGTCTGAAGGATGAAGTCTGAAGGATGAAAATTAATTGTATTTATCTCCCCCTTTCCCCTATCCCCCAGGGCTAATTCATTGTCATTAAAGAAAATTGGGGAGCAGGAGAGAAGATGATAGTTAAATTATTTCTCCCCCTTTCCCCTTTCCCATTTCCCCCTTTACCCTGCCCTCTTTAATCCGTTTCACCTGTGCTTGAAATTCTGCCCCTAATTGGGGGTTAACCATCGCCACGAAATTAGCAAATCCATGAATCGAGGCCATCACATCAGAAGAATTACCCCAAAATTTCCCTTCAATACCATCTTTTTCAATTTGATATAAAGTAGCGCGAAAACGTTTCAAAGTTTTTTTATCAACATTTGGTTTGCTATTCACTACTACCCCAGTGACATCTTGTTGTACGGAATTGCGGAGAATGCGGGTTTTCTCTTCATTAATCGCAAATCCTTCGTGGTCAACAATTGATTCCGTATTTCTGAGGACATTACAAATATGGCGACGATTATCACCGGAAGCAGAGAAAGTTAAATCGTCAGCGTAACGAGTATAAACAAAACCGAATTTCTCAGCCATTTGAGCGAGGCGGCGGTCGAGTCGGCGACAGAGAATATTTGTAATCGCTGGACTGGTTGGTGCGCCTTGGGGTAAGTGGCGTTCTGTCAGCGCTACGTAGTAGGTTTTGCCATCTAATTCTACTTCTTCAATATCGGGTTCTGTGCAAAGTAAACCGAAAATAGTAGCGGCTGCTTCTGAGTATCCTAATGATTGAAAAAGTCCTTTAATTCGTTGATAGGAAATCGAAGGAAAAAAGTCTTTTAAATCGAAATTAATAATTGCTTCTGCACCAACGTGATTTTGTGCGTTGCTGACGATGGAACGTCCCGGACGAAAACCGTGAGCGGCGTCGTGCAGTTCGACTTTTTCTAATATATTTTTAAGTATCCAATATTGTGTTTTTTTGAGGCGAGGCATGGGGGCAGAAATAATTCTTTCGCCTCCGGTTTTTTTGGGAATTTTGAAGCGAATATAATGAGAAATGGGGGAAGTTTTGCGAGAAAATGCTAAAAAACGTAATTGCCCGATCGTAATTCCCATTGCCGTGGCAATTTGTTCTGCCGTACCGTAATCGGGTAAGCCGTAACTTTGCAACCGTTCTAGATTGCATTCAGTGTAGTTCAGACCGCCAGAAACGCGATCGCCTAAATAAACAATATCCTGCTCTTTCCTTTGTCGCCAAGCTTCTGCCCGTTCTTGTCTTTCTCTTTCCCGCCGTTGTTTGTTTTCTTCCTGTTTCCGCTTCGACTCTTCTAAGCGTTGTTTGTAAAATTGCTTTTTGAGATATTCTTCGTTGTGCAGTTTGCGGTTTTGCTTGTAAAGTTCGCCCAGTTCTCGCTGAATTTCTCCTCGACGACGTATTTCATCAGCCGGATCGGTTGGTACTTCCCCTTGAGCGGGCCAAAAGCCCAGGCGAATCATTTCTTCCAGAATCACTTCTTCCCTGGAAGTTTGACGAATGCGATCGTACAGTTCTTGACGAGTTCTGGGCTGTTGGTCTGTCATAATCGTAATTGGTCATTGGTCATTTGTCATTGGTCATTGGTCATTTGCGATCGATCGTTCGTCCTTTAATTCCCATTACCGATAACCAATGACTTCATTAGCACTTATTGTATTACGGAATTTTACTTAACTGCCAATCAAGACTTCTCATTTCATCGTTTCTGGTTTTATCTGTTTGAGAATAGCCATTAAATTGCAACCGATATAGCCGATTGCTAAAGGTGTTTTATCTTTGAGGAGTAACAAAATTTGCTCAAGAGTTTGTGGCAGAATTGCATTATATCTGCACCACAGTTTTTCTCGGAGTTGCTGCAAAATGCGATCGCCTGCGATATCGTCAGTACCGGGACGCAGTAACCAGTGAGTTCGCAATATTTGAAAATGCCGAATATCGTTGCTTTGCACAACGCGATCGATCTCTTGAATAGCGCTTTCCACCAACCGATCGGTAACCATTTTCATCACGATCGGTTGTAACGTAAATGACACTTCATCAACAGTAATCCATTTTTCCAATAGCGATCGCCGTTCCAAAGCCGCAATACCTTCTAAAACCGTAGCTGGATCGACAGATATCAACAAATGAGATTGCAATCGACCAAAAGAAATCGGTTCTTGCCAAATAGCTAACCAGTAGAGGATATCTCGTTCTGAATCGGAAATTTGCTCTAATTGTTGTTTCAGAATAGCTTGTAAGCGATCGCCAATTACTAAAGTATTTTGATTCAAAAATGCTGCTACATTTTTACCAAATAGTGATTCAATCAATGGGATTACCAGTTTCAAAGCTAAAGGATTTCCACGATACATTTCAATTAAAGGTGATAGTCCCAATTCTTTACCCGTAAATCCTTTAGATTTCAACAACTCCAAAGCTTCTGGTTTTCGCAAACCTTGTAGATTTAAATAACCAACAGCCTTTACATCAGTTTCAATCCATTTTGGTTTTTCCCGACTAGCAATTAGAATGCTGCTTTGGTGACGGCTGGAAATTAATCGTTGTATCAGTTGAGCGTATTGATTTGTTTCTTCTGTTTTATCCAGAACAGTTTCTAAACTATCTAATATCAACAAACAGCGATGTTTTTGCAATTGGTTGATTAGTTGCACTGCTCCTTTATTAATATCTTCCTCAACGGGTTGATCAAACTTACTCAAAATGCTATCTAGTAAAGAAATAACTGATGGGTAATAATGAAGCGATCGCCAAATTACATATTCAAATTCTCCTTGAATCCGATCTGCCAAAGCTAGTATCAGAGCAGTTTTACCAATACCACCGATACCAACAATAGTTACTAATTTGCAACGTTCTTTCGTAATCCATTGTTCTAGTTGTGCTAATTCGCGATCGCGTCCGTAAAAACTTTCAATATCTGGTGCTTCGCTCCAGTCAATATGAGATATTGAAACTTCTGAAATTGAATCAGATTCTAAATTAGAATTATCTGCTATTGACTCCCAGTTACTAATGCCAACCGCCTGACAAATTGCAATAAAAATTTCTCGCTGAATCCGCTCTCCTTGCCAGAATCGACGTAAAGTAGCTCTAGAAGTATGAGCATCTTGCCACCAACGCGCCGTACTAGTTTTCGTCCACCCAAGACGCTGACGCGATCGATCGACTTGAGCCAATCCTTCCGTTGATGCTGAGAGCGAGTTAGACATAGGCTTGTTGAGAAAAGTGATTTTAGGCTTTACCTCCCAGATCGTTAAGGTCATCTAAAATCCCATACTTTTGCTGCATTTCTTGAATAAAATTTCCGATTGAGCGAGTTTGACCTGAGTTAAGTTCCTCGAATCCTTGCTGAATACCTGCGATCGTTTCTAAATGCCCGATCAATTCCCGAAGTTTTACAGCATCGATTTTAGCAGGATCGAGAAAGATAACGAGGACTTGAGTGCGATCGCTCACATCCTGCGGCAATTCAGTGAGTTCAGTTTTCCCATTTTGATAAATACATTCAATAGTTTTCAGCATAGGTAGCGAGCAATTTGATAGTTTCTTTAATTTTACTTTATTTTATAAATATACAGCACAGAATTAAAATGTATATTCTCACGCTTCAAAGAAAATCTAACTGAATTAATAGCCAGTTAGCTGCTTCTAAAATACCATTATAGTTATCTATATCTACTTTTACATAATTTTTAAGAAAGTCTATTTCTTGATTAAACTGAGCGGTATTACTCTTATTGTGTTCGTATTTATTTCTAAATGTTCGTATATTATTCAGCCTAAAATAATATTCCATATTTAAGAGAACATTGGAAATCTTCACATTTGAAGATTGTCTTTGGATTGCTGCTGGAATTATTTGCTTATTTTTTCTTGTCATTTCTTCATAATTTTTGAATGAAAATTTATTTTTTTGTTCATAAAAATTGGTTTTCCATAGTATAGCAAAGCACATATCAAGCAGAAACCAACTATCGCCCTTCCTTAACTCTATCAAAGATAAATACTGATTGCCATCCAAATGATAATTATTACTTTCATCGCTACCTTGCTCAAGCCAGCTTACATATATGTTAGGAAGCCTAAGTTTTCCTGAAGGCTTAAAATTGATATTAACAAGTGAATAAGCTTCTGATAAATCTATATTTTTCCCTTTTTGTAACTCTCGAAACTTTCTCTCTAAAAAAACTTTAGCAATTTCTTCAACCAAGCCTGCCACATAATAGCAGAATTTGTAAAAATCTTTTTTGTCTTTGGATTTCCCTATATTTTTATTATAGTCAAACGCAAGTTTTTTTATCTTTGGGTCTTTGATAATAGAATAATTTATTACCGAAACAATAGTTTTCTTTTGTTCCGTATCTTCCACATTTTTGAGTCCGCTTTTACCTCTAATTTGGGTTACTTCAGGAAAGCTCTCCTTTAATATTTCAATTAAATTATAAAATTCGGTTCTTAAAGTGATAAGCTCACTCTTTATTTCATTAATATCTTTTCTTTTTTCTTCCTCATTCTGCATGATATTTTATTTATTTAATTTTT
Organism: Leptolyngbyaceae cyanobacterium; assembly: GCA_036703985.1. Classification (GTDB taxonomy): domain Bacteria; phylum Cyanobacteriota; class Cyanobacteriia; order Cyanobacteriales; family Aerosakkonemataceae; genus DATNQN01. The sequence continues at coordinate 130,568 of DATNQN010000071.1, read as the reverse complement.
ACTCATACCCTTATTTAATGTTAAGTAAAAATTCAAAAGTTTCTGGTAAATTGGATCTTCCTTACCTTTTACTATGGCAATAAATTCTATTTTACCCCGAAGAACTTGTTTGAATGATGGCGTAATTTTGTATGGCGATTTCTGTTTTGAATGATATTTTGTTCGGTGTTCTTTTTCCGCCGATTCAATCCCAAACTTTTCCCAGGCATGGAGCATCGCTCGAATTTGGCGGATATAGTTGCGATTTACATTAGTACACTGGTTAACGGTCACACCTGTAACCTCTTGATGCTCGTCTTTTGATTGTAGCCTAATTTTTTTTTCATTGACTTGAAAACCATTACCTTTAATGATGGACAATAATTCATTACCCAAAACAAGTTTATGTTGCTCCTCAATAGAAATAAAATAAGCTAACTCTTTAGGAAATTTTGGCATAGTTGTAGAAAATGTAATATCATCAGCATATCTTGTATAAGTACACCTAAGTTTTTTAGCCAGTTGTTGAAGTTCACTATCGAGCTTTGCACAAATCATATTACTCACAATTGGTGAGCTAGGTGCTCCTTGTGGCAATTGATTGTTGTGACAACAAATTTGTGCTAAAACTGTTGCTACATCCGGGCTAAACCCATAGGGTAATGCAATAAACATTCCCCTTACTCTACCAAAATTAATGCTAGGAAAAAAGTCTTTTATATCGAGATTTAAAACGTATCTTTTTCTGATGTGTGCCTTAGCATTAGTAGCAATATTTTTACTGTAAATAAATCCATGAACAGATGGCTTAGGCTGATAAGCGGATTGTAAAACTTGATTTAATTTTTTCTGAATTAGCTTCAAAGCACTAGCAGGAGCAGATACTATACGAGTACCTCCTGACTTTTTATTAAGTTCAAAAGTTAAATATTTATATTCTGGAGGAACCTGATATATATGGTAAACAAGTCGCTGGTAAGGAATTTCTAGAAGCCATGCTATATCTCTAGGATTTTTCATCGCAAAAAACTGTTTGCGTAGTTCCTCACATTCCTTATTAAGCGCCGGTTTAATAGAAGCTTTTGATGGGGTGGATGGTTGCTTACTATTTGACATACTTTTATTTACTTTATGTAAACCACTTACCGATCAAAAAATTTATTGCCTTGCCTATAAAATTTATTTACTAAACCTTAAGTATTTATTTATATAAATAGAGGATGTCTACAGACTATATTCTCACTTACTGCAAACTGCACGCCGACGGGAAAAGACCGACGCACGCGTAAAGCGGACTTTGAATAACGCCGTCGCAGGATCAACAACGGAATCAATATTTTGCTGTAGACATCCATATTAGCTAGTTTAGCAGCTTGCCACTTAATCCACAACTGAGCCAACCACTGAGCATCGACTGAACACAAAACTGAGCATTTCTCCCACGTAAACGCGCCTAAGCTAAAGACATCAGATAAATGCGCGTGGAGATAACCGCTATGACTCAAACATTCGATCGCAATATTGGTGGTTTATACGTTCAAACTGCTAACCAACAAAAAATTGCTTTTCCTCTCAAACATACCGAAGTAGAAGCAAAGGTAGCAGGAAATATCTCGCGAGTAGAAGTTACTCAAACGTTTGAAAACCCTTTTACAACTACGCTGGAAGCTGTTTACATTTTCCCGTTACCGGATGAAGCAGCAGTTGATGATATGCTGATTCGCATTGGCGATCGCACGATTAAAGGTAGCATCAAAAAACGTCAAGAAGCACAACAAATATACGAACAAGCCAAGCAACAAGGACGCACCGCCGGACTCCTCGAACAAGAACGAGATAACATCTTTACTCAATCTCTTGCTAACATCAAACCGGGGGAACAAATCGACGTGATTATTCGCTACAACGATAGCTTGAAATTCGAGGGAGGTAACTATGAATTCGTGTTTCCAATGGTAGTTGGCCCTCGTTACATTCCAGGCACGACTATTGATGATAATGCAGTAGGAAGTGGTTCGGCAGTTGCACCGATGACGTTAAATCAAGATACCGATTTAGTGCCTGATGCTTCTCGTTTGAATGCGCCGATTTTACCAGCAGGAACTCGTTCGCGACATGACATTAATGTAACCGTTGAAATTGATGCGGGAGTTGAGATTCGGGATGTGCGATCGCCATCTCATCAAATCCAAGTTTCCCATGAAAATCAAATCGTGCGAGTTAAATTAGCGGGTGGAGATACTATTCCTAATAAAGACCTGATTTTACGTTATCAAGTAGCAGGCGATCGCACTCAAACAACTATCCTCACCCAAGCAGACGATCGAGGCGGACATTTTGCGCTTTACCTAATTCCCGCCATCCAATATCAACTAGATCAAATGGTTCCGAAAGATGTAGTATTTCTAATCGATACCTCCGGTTCTCAGCATGGTGCGCCATTAATGCAATGTCAAGAATTGATGCGCCGTTTTATCAACGGACTCAATCCATACGACACTTTTAGCATTATTAATTTTGCCAACACAACGCAGCAACTTTCACCCGTTCCTCTCCCCAATACCCCACAAAATCGCTCTCGTGCAATTCAATATATCAATCAATTGAATGCAGGCGGCGGAACAGAAATGTTACGAGGAATTCGAGCAGTTTTGAATTTCCCAGTTACTGATCCGGGACGGTTGCGGAGTATCGTACTGTTAACTGATGGTTATATCGGTAATGAAAATCAAATCTTTGCAGAAGTGCAGCAAAATCTCAAACCCGGAGTTCGTCTTTATAGCTTTGGTGCTGGTAGTTCGGTAAATCGTTTTTTGCTCAATCGAGTAGCGGAATTAGGACGAGGTATTGCACGGATTATTCGACATGATGAACCAACCGATCAAGTAGTCGAAAAGTTCTTCCGTCAGATTAACAATCCCGTTCTTGCTAACATTAACTTGCAATGGGAAGGGGATGGAGAATCTCCCGCAATCTATCCTGAAAATCCACCCGATTTGTTTGCAGAACAACCATTAGTGTTGTTCGGACGCAAGTCAGATCGTCGTGGTGGAAAACTGCAAGTTAGTGGAATTGCGGCGGGTGGAATGCGCTATCACCAGACTTTTAATTTAAACTTTGAAGAAAAGGGGAATGTTGCGATCGCACAACTTTGGGGACGTTCTCGCATCAAAGATTTGATGAATCAAATGGTGCGCGGCGAAACAAAAACAGGTGTGGAAGCGGTAACAAATACGGCTTTAACTTATCAATTATTGTCGCAATATACAGCTTTCGTAGCTGTTAGCGATGACGTGCGAGTTAATACCACCGATGCTTCCATTTCTGTGCAAGTACCTGTGGAAATGCCGGAAGCTGTCAGCTATCAAGGTGTTTTTGGCGCTGCTGCTCCAAGTGTAAGACGTGCTGCACCTGCGGCTGCATATAGCACGATCGCAACTTCTGCTGCATCACCACAAGCCCCCATGTCTCCCTCTCCGCCACCTTCAGCAAGGGGAGCAGAGCGAATCAGGGCGCGTCGTTCTCCTCAGCCTCCTGAAATGCCAAAGGTTGAAGGAGCCGAAGAACTTGCACTAATCGATCCTTCATTGATTCAATCTGATGAAATAGATGCAGAATTACCAAAACCTCAACAACCGGGAACATCTCCGAGTCATCGCTTAAAAATCGTGAGTGCAACTGGACTAATTGAAAATGAGATCGTACTTCTCGCTCAACACTTGCAATCTATCCAACTTCCGGCTGGTGTAATTGGTAAATTAGTCTTCGAGTTTCATCTGAGCAAAGGACGAGTCAGACAGGTTGTTCTTAATGAAGAAGAATCTTCCATAAAAGAACAAACTGTTATCGAAGCAATCCGGCGAGCGATTTTTACCTGGCAACCTCTTCAACAACTAACTAGTAACGTTGTTTTAAGGATAGAGATTAAACCATAATTGTTTCTTTTGCGAGGATGAATCAAGGAAGAAAAGAACATCTAGATTGAATATGAGGCTAGAAACCCGGTTTCTTAAAGAAACCGGGTTTCTACTAACATAGAGTAGGTTAGGTTGAAGTAACGAAACCCAACCTAAAATTCTGACTCCTGAATTCTGAATTCTGACTCCTAGCTCCTAATAATCTTGCAGAATTCCCGTATCGATAAAGCGAACTCCAGAACCACCAAAAGGTTGATTGCCATTATTCCAATTGAAATCGCTAACGCGGAATAAAATAGCACCTAACTGTAGATCGGGGTTATAACGCAAAGTAACTCCGTATGTACGACGACTGTATTCGATAAAGTAATCGGTACTGATACTTTGTTTGGTATCTAAGTTAATTGCTGTTTGAAAACCAATGCGAATCGGGCCGTAAATTTGTTGGGTAATCCCAAAAGAAAGCACCCTTTCATCTATTAATCGATCGAAAAAGAACGGTGATAAACCATTATTCAGAACTTGGGTATAACGAATGTTAAAGCCCGTGTAATCTAGAAAAGGTCGGGAAAAATGACCGAATTGTCCAAATAAAGCAATACTACCAGTTAAGGAATTTTGGCTATCGCCGCTACTGTACAAACTGGTAGTACCCGTCAAGCTAGGAACGAGTCGAATATTAGGTACTACTGGTACCGGGGAGTATCGTAAACCTTGTGTTGGGGTGGCAGGTAAAGGTTTACCTCGCCAGAGGAGGATGGGACGGAACAAAGAAGCGCTGAGTTGGAAACGACTTAAATTAGTTCGGTTATTATCTCGGATCGGTTCGAGTAAGTCTAAACGATCGGTATCGGCGTTAATATATTGTGCGCCAGCTTGATAAGTCAAAATAGCGCCTGTTTTCCCTACATTTATGGGGGGAGATGTCAAGACAGCACCAAGGGATTGTTGTACGGTTTGATATCCCAAAGAACCGTTGAAAAGTCGATCGCGATAACTGTACTCCAAGGTAAGTCGGTGGGGTAACTTGGTACCGATAATTTGCACCAAACGCATACTCGCCCGTACTTTTTCGTCAATGTCTTCGATGCCAAAGTTATTCACCACTGCTGCCGCGCCGATCGCAGTCCGTGGGCCAAGCACGGCATCAAATCTCGATCGCACGCCAAATAATTCGGCAGGATTACCAAAACCTTGAGTAATTGCCCGTTGAAGGAAAAACTGAGGAGTAACCCGAAAACGCACTCGTTGACTTGTGTAAACATTAAAAGTGCGCTCTACAAACACGCCCCCCCGTTCTTCTGCATCGTAGCCGAACACCACGATCGGCGGATCGCCTGGAGAGCGATCGAATACGTAGCGCGATCGCAAAATCGGGATCGACAAACCTTGGTCGAACACCAAACGGGGTCGCGTCAGCACCACTTCTTCCCGCAACGGCGATACCTGGGTCAATACGGCGCGATCGGCCCTAATTTCCAATTCTGGCGGCGAAAACGGGTCGTTAGTTAGCCTTACGTTGGTAGCAGTCCAACCTCTAGGATAAAACTCAATATTCTCTGCTTCAAAACGAACGCGGTTAACTTGACCGCCCCTACCAAATGGCGGTAAACCGCTACCGGGTCTGGTACCGCCAAACAAAACATTCAGTTGACCTGGATTGGTCACTTGTTGTGCTGGTTGACTTTCCAGCAGGCGATCGCTCAAAGGTCGATCCGCCACCAGAGGAGGCACTAAACCAGTATTTGGCAAATCAAACGCTAAATCCGTCCCGCTAGTCGGAGAAAAAATTTCCCCTCTGCCATTTTGGATGTTCCCTCGGTCTTGCAACAAGTTATACACCAGTCTTTGACCGCGCAGCGATTGCTGACCCCGCTGGAAAGCCACTCTGCCCTCCGCTACGGCAATCCGATTCACTAAGTTACCCTGAATGCGATCGGCTTCGATCAGTCCTCCTTGATACCGCAGGGAAACATTTCCCTCCCCAGTGAAGATTTGCCGAATCGCATCGTATTCTTGACGATCCGAAGCTAATTCCACTACTCCGACGATCGTCGAACCCAGATCCGGTGTCCCAGTACTACCAGGTATTTGATTGCCTTGCGCTTGATTTCCTTGAGTTGGTTGTCTTTGAGTTTGGGGTTGGATCTGGATCGGGCCGATCGTTGGCCCGATATGTCCTGCTGGTGCAATTTCCTCGTTCGGAGTGGGGGACGAGGGTTCTAATTGGGGAAGCGTGTCTGTTCTTCTCGGATTGGGAGATGGTTCTAATTGAGGAAGAGTATCTCTTCGTCTGGGATTGGTCGGTGCTTGAGCGATACTGTTGCCAACTTCAGAAAACCTAACCTCGCTATCCCCCTTTTTAAGGGGGGTAGAGAAGGGGGAGCGGGAAAGCCTCTCTCCTGGCAGGGGAGTAGTTGGGGAAGAGTCAACCCCGGCAGTCAATTCACCAAAATTATCTTGGCTGAGTTCCCTATCCCGTAGCGTCGAGTAGGTGATTTCTTCTTCTTTCTCTTCGATCGCAGAACTAACAGATCGATCGATTTCGCCAGATGCCAACATCTCGTCGATCGCCCGCACAGCAGTATCCGCAGCTATTTCGTTATTTCCCCGATCGCGATCGGAAAGTATCTTGCTGGGAGTAATTGATTCTGACCCAGATTCCCCAGCAACCCCCAAACTCAAAGGCTCTCCTAACATCGCCGCACTTTTTACCGTACTAGAAGGTTCCGGTATAGGCTCTTGTTTTGGCTGCCCGATCGTATTTCTATCTAGAAGTGATGGGGAGATGGGAGCGAGCTTCTCCGGCGCTCTCCCTTCTCTCACCCCGTCATCTCGATGGGGCAAAATTTCGTTTTTAGCGGTCTGTTGGCGATCGGTAATCAGTTGTTCCCTGGTAACAAAAGGTTCTTGAATACTGACCGATGGTAATTGATTGATAATAGCAGGCGGTTCGGGCGGTGGAACTGGGTAAGGCATTTTTCGATCGTGAAGCGAATTAACAGCCCACACGCATGAAGATAACCGCGTTTGAGGCTGTGCGGGCTCCCCAAATGGAGCCCAGACGGCCTATTTTATCTGAAAACCGATTTTTATTCCAAATCACGTTGTTTGGGGTTGCGTGCGGGGTCGTTAGACAGGAATCCGAAAACGAATAAGCTAACGAAGAAAAGAACCACCACATAAACTACGGCTTTTAGAGTCAGCATACTGGTATCTCCCAACGTGTGAACAGCAGAACTTTTATTATCCAGACAAGACAGTTTTATATCATACCGAAAGATCGTCCGGTTTTTCAGCAGATCGGGATTTTTATAGTTATCCGGCTCTGGAGAACAATTCTTCAACAGAACGCGATATGATAGATCCTTTACCACTCTATAACATACTCAACCAACCCTTTTTGCATTACTTCAGCAATTCCAAATTTATCTTTACGGTTACTTCTTCAATCCAAGATCTAAACTCTAAAAACTTAAAATCTAAAATTAAATGGCTATATATTTCTACACCATTAATGAAAAATACGGATGTTTTTCTAATTTTTCACCTCATGGCTTTGAATTAGATGGCGTATATTGGCCAACTAGCGAGCATTATTTCCAAGCCCAAAAATTTACCGGAACGCCTCATGCAGAACAAATTCGCTTGGTTAAAAAACCAAAAGATGCTGCTAAGATGGGTCGCGATCGCTCTCGTCCTCTCCGTCCTGATTGGGAACAGGTAAAAGATGAGGTAATGAAAAAAGCTGTCTTGCGAAAATTTGAGACTCATACCGATATTAGAGAAATATTACTTTCTACAAGCGATGAATTAATCGTAGAAAATTCACCGATTGATTATTATTGGGGTTGCGGCGCTGATGGCAGCGGTAAAAATATGTTAGGGCAAATTTTAATGGAAGTCAGGGAAATCTTACGTTTGAGTAACTAAAAAACACAGTTTCACCAAAGAAAGCTTTGCTTTCCTGAAGTAGGTTTGACTGGTCATCGGCAACGATCTGATTGATTAGCGATCGCTCTCACGGACTCCACAAATATAAATAGGCGATCGCTTTTATTCACTTACTCGATAAATATCTCAACAACTAGCTCAATTCGCAGCATCGCGCTCGTTCACTGCCGATACAGTAAAATAGCCAAATAATTAGCCACTATTAGGAACAAAATGTCTCAAGTAACAGAAATAAGCGTGAGTTTTACCGCCAAAGTGATGGCGGCTGTTCGTGCGATCGAAACCCAAAGACCTGATGCTTTGTTTAACGACCCCTTGGCAGCACAATTAGCGGGTCAAGAGGCCATTGAAGCAGCGATGACCCGCGTAGAAGAATATGAAAAACAAGGAAGACCATTTACATCAGTTCGGACTCGCTTTTTTGATGATTTCCTGAATAAATATTCTCAGCAGATCCGGCAAATTGTTCTTTTGGGTTCTGGAATGGATACAAGAGCATTTCGCCTGAATTGGCAACCAGGAACTCATGTTTATGAAATCGATCGACCTGATGTACTGCATTATAAAGAAGCGGTTTTAAGCGGGATTATTACTAATTGCGATCGCTATTCAATTTGTGCTGATTTAAAAGAATCTATTTGGCCTCAATTACTTCTGGAAAAAGGCTATCAGCCTTCAGAACCATCCATCTGGTTATTAGAAGGATTTCTCTATTATCTCAACCAAACAGAAGTAGAAAATCTCTTAAAAAATATCAAAAATTTGTCTGTAGCCGGAAGTTATTTGGGTGCCGATCTCATCAACGCAGTTATTTGCAATGGGTCTGATGACTGGGCTAAATATTGGCTATCCAGTTGTGACGAACCCGAATCATTTTTGGCGGCTTATGGTTGGCAAGCATCAGCAATTCAACCAGGAGAAGAAGGTGCTTCTTTTGGCAGATTTACTTATCAATTCCCGGCTCGTAATCTTCATGATGCTCCACATATCTTTTTTGTGACCGCAGTTAAAGAAAATTAATAAATTTTAAGCAGCCCCAAACCAACAAGTTTTAGCTAACGGTTATCCGACGCCAGAACGAAAGCAGATTCTCGAACTTGTCCGCTATCCGATCGCGCCAAAAACAAAACTTTCTACTCATATCGATCCGGGAATGCAGATTAAACAAGTAGAAGGGGGAACTTTAACTTATACTAAGGGCAGATGAATTTGAGACAGAAACCCAGTTTCTTTAAGAAACTGGGTTTCTACTTAGAGCCTTGATTTTCTAAAATAAAAGTTATGGAAATCGATAAGTTTTAAAGTGCAGGCGATCGCCCTCGATCAATTTGAAGTGCGGCTTGATTCAAACTAACCAGATAATTAGCAAAGAGGAAAAATAAGTTGGCTCAATTACAACGCATCGCGATCGCACCATCCCAATTAGAAAATAACCAAATTATTCTCACTATTCAACAGCAGCATTATTTAATGCGAGTATTGCGTTTAAAAGAAGGCGATCGCTTTATTGCCATGAACGGACGAGGAGAATGGTGGCTGGCTAAATTAACATCCGAAACAGCCCAAATTTTAGAGCCGATTTCCGTTCAAACTGAGTTACCAGTAACGATTTATTCGATCGTAGCTTTGCCAAAAGGAAACGGATTTGATGAAGTTGTACGTCAAGCCACTGCGCTGGGAGTAGCTAGTATAATTCCTACTATTAGCGATCGCACTTTGCTCGCTCCTAGTCCCCAAAAACTAGAACGCTGGCGACGCATCGCTACTGAAGCAGCCGAACAGTCAGAACGTCAAATCGTACCGACAATTCTTGACCCCGTTCCTTTTGACAAGGCTTTGTCATTATCTTCGATCGCTAATTACCGATATATCTGCATTCCCCGCGCCCATCATCCCCACTTATTAACCTGTTGGCAAGAAAAACAATTAATCAAAAACGATCTGGGACAAATGACAATTGCGATCGCCACTGGCCCAGAAGGAGGATGGACGGAAGCAGAAGTCGAACAAGCTTGCACCGCCTCATTTCAACCAGTTTCTCTCGGTCGCCGCATCCTGACTGCCGTACTCGCCCCCATAGTGGCTTTATCCGTGCTAGCAGCCGCGATCGAAATGGGAACTATTAATGAATAGGGGCTAGGGAAAAAGGATGAAGGATGAAGGATGAATTATGAAGGGTAAAGTGTGAAAATTTATTGTATTTATCTCCCTCTCTCCCCTGTTCCCCTGCCCCCTGCCCCCTGCCCCTAACCCCTAGCCTCTAGCCCCTCTCTTCTCTACCTCATAATATGATCGATGAAGTTGCTGCCGCTTTTGAGCGCAAAGATTATCGAGAAGCCGCCCGCTTACTCAAACAACTGGTCAAAGAATCACCGGAAAATCCCAACGTACAGTTATATGTCGGACGCTTGTATGAAGTAACTGGCAAATTAGAAGCAGCAGAAAAAGCTTATCGCCAATTGTTGCGTAGCACCACCAACCCCAAAATTATGGGACAAGCACGACAGGGGCTACAGCGATTAGAAGATAATGAAAAAGAAAAACGAAAAGCAGCGATCGCACAAGCTAAAACCGATCCGAAAAATACTCAACCTGGCGTCTTAATTTTAGAACCGATCGAGAATGAAGCGAAAACCTTAGCTGCCAAAAATTTTGCCCGCATCATGAATCTCGAACCATACAAAGCACGGCTGTTACTCCCCAGTCGAGGTTGGCGGCTATATCGGACGGGTGCGATCGGAGAATTGCGATATTATAGTGAAGAGTTAGTGAAAAATGGCATTCCTAACTTTTGCGCCACCTTAGCTGATATTCAAAAAATTAATCTATTTACAGTCAGTTATTTTCAAGCGGTTTCTCCCCAACCTACGATCGTTTGCCGCAATACGGAAGGTCAACAAGGTTCTTTAAGTTTCAGCTGGCGTGAAGTACATCAAATCGTACAAGCACGCTTACCAATATTTGAGGAAGTAGTAGACCACGACCATCTGCGTCGGCTACAAAGAAAAGTCCAAACTCAAGACTACATCCAATTTTGCGATTTACATTTACCCGCTAGGCGTTCCATCGTCCGAATTTACGATAGCGCTTATCAGTTTCAGCAGGGAGTCGATTTCGATCTCGAACCGGGGAAAACAACTAACAGAAGAAACTGGAATCGCTTGAGCGAATATCTTAAATCTCAATTACCCAATGCCAAAGTTTTTTCTGATTTTACTTCCTTCGCCGAAACCGCGATCGATCTTACCGAATTCCTGGAGCGTCTTCCCTCCCACATCGAATTAATGCGAAGAACTGAATCCCATTGGGATTCAGCCTTCCAGTTGTACAGTGGATTGGTTTTCCTCAGATATTCCCCTTCAGGTATCAGCTAGAAGGCTTTACCTGACGAGCCATATTTAAAAAGGAATTCATGTTAGCACCGGGACGACGACGACCGTTCGTGCTAGAAAGAGAAAGTAGATAATCTGGTGCAAAAGTAGATTTACCATTATTGCTAGCAGCTGGGGTTGCGGCTTTCGCTGGTGCTGCTTTAGGTGCTGGTGCTGGTTCGGCTTTTGCCGCTTCAACTTTTGCTGGTGCGGCCTTCGGTGCTGGTGCAACCTTAGCAGGCTCGGCTTTCACTGCTTCGGCTTTCGCTGGTTGAGCGGTGGCAGCTACTGGTTCGGCTTTAGGTGCGGGCTTGTCTTTAGCAGCTGATTCAGCTTTAGTTGCTGAAGCAGTTTTGCTACCATTCGCTTTTTGTGCAGCAACTTGCGCTTCATCCAATTCCAAGTAGTATCCGCCCCCTTTCTTGGTTTTAGGAGCGCTTGCTTGGTCTTTCCCAGACTTATTCAAGCCCAAAAAAGCTAAAATTCCACCAAAAAGTTTTTTGATAAAACCAAACATTACTACTACTCCTGAAGGCTATCTAAAGGACTGAAGAAGATGGGAAAATTTTGTCAAATTTTTGCAGATGGCAAATTAAGTAATTCTCATAGGCAATAGTTGATGGAAATTGAGCCATTAACTAGCAACAATGAGCATATTTACTTACAAAGGTTGATAACTCAGTATCAAATTTTATTATGAAGTTTAATGGCCGCTAATTGCAAGATTTTTTTACACTGCTTAATCAATGTTTACTTTCTGAGATCCCTATTTAGAGCCAAGTTGAGCTTATTCCCACCAGCTTAAGTAATTATTCCTTAACATAACTTTACATAAATCTAATGTTTTCTTGACATCGATTAAGGAGCGTGGAAAGAGAGAAAAGACAAAACTTTCCCTAAATAACTTTTTTGTTCCTTAGTACTTAGGGCAATCAGTAAAACAAGTAAAAACCTCAAACCTTGATTTGCCATTCCCTATTGTATTTTCTGCGATTCTTGCTTTCTCCTTTTTGTCCTTTCCCTGTTAGAATTGTGGTATTATACATAATTCCGACCGGAATATCGGGATTGCAAAAATCAGGGTTCAACCATCCAAACGAGGGCGGCAATAAACACCTGGTTAAAATACCTAATTTAAAGTAGATTTCATAGTTCCCATGACCCAGACTCCCATTCAAAGCCCCGCAGTTCCCAAGCTTTCTAAAGTAGAAACACTTAAAGAACGCAGTAACTATTTACGAGAACCCATTGCTACGGAAATTTTGCAAGACACGAACTGCTTTACAGAAGATGCCACTCAGATTCTCAAATTTCACGGGTCTTACCAGCAGGATAACCGGGATAATCGGGTTAAAGGTCAGGAGAAAGATTATCAATTCATGCTGCGTACTCGCAGCCCGGGTGGATTTATTCCACCACAGCTTTACCTTACCCTCGATCGTCTAGCGGAGGAATACGGTAACAATACGCTAAGAGCTACGACTCGTCAAGGGTTTCAGCTACACGGAATTTTAAAGAAAAATTTGAAAGCCGCTATTGCCGCGATCGTCAAAAATATGGGGTCAACCTTGGGTGCTTGCGGCGACCTCAACCGCAACGTAATGGCTCCACCAGCCCCTTATAAAAATCGCCCGGAATATGAGTATGCGTGGGAATATGCCGATAATCTAGCTGACTTGCTAACTCCTCAGACTGGTGCTTACTACGAAATTTGGCTGGATGGGGAAAAAGTAATTAGTGCTCGAGAAAATCCAGAAGTAGTAGCGGCGCGGCAAAAAAACCAAAATGGAACGAACTTTCACGATGAGGAAGAGCCGATTTACGGCACTCAATATATGCCGCGTAAGTTCAAGTGTGCCGTTACCGTACCGGGAGATAATTCGGTCGATCTGTATTCCCAAGACCTCAGTTTAGTGGTAATTAGCGATCGCGCTGGCGAATTATTAGGTTTTAACATCTATGCCGGAGGCGGTTTAGGGCGCACCCACAACAAAGAGGAAACTTTTGCCAGACTAGCAGATCCGATCGGCTACGTAGATAAAAACGATGTTTACGATTTAATCAAAGCAATTGTCGCTACCCAGCGCGACTATGGCGATCGCGCCAATCGCCGTCATGCCAGAATGAAATATCTCCTCCACGATTGGGGTGTCGATAAATTCCGCAGCGTCGTAGAAAAATACTTCGGCCAACCCATTCAACCATTAAAACCCTTACCAGAATGGAAATACTTAGATTTCCTCGGCTGGCACGAACAAGGAGACGGCAAACTTTTCTTAGGCATTTCCATTCAAAACGGTCGCATTAAAGACGAAGGTGACTTCCAATTACGGACTGCCTTACGAGAAATCGTCGAAAAATATCAAGTACCGATGCGGGTAACTCCCCATCAAAACGTACTGATTTACGACATCGAACCTGCCTTTAAACCAGAAATTCAAGCAATTCTTACCCGTTGCGGCATCAAAACAGAAGCAGAAATCGACCCGTTAATTCGCTATTCGATGGCTTGTCCTGCTCTCCCCACCTGCGGTTTAGCCACCACCGAATCAGAAAGAGCGATTCCCAGTATTCTAGAACGAATTCGAGGGCTACTAGTCAAGGTAGGATTGGAACAAGAACACTTCGTGGTGCGGATGACGGGCTGCCCTAACGGTTGCGCTCGTCCTTACTTGGCAGAACTGGGTTTTGTCGGTCAGTTACCAGACACCTATCAAATTTGGTTGGGAGGCGATCCCAATCAAACTCGTTTGGCCGAAACCTTTATGGAAAAGCTAAACATCAAGGATCTGGAAACCACCTTAGAACCACTATTCGTTTACTACAAAAAAGAACGCCAAACCCAGGAAGACCCTGAAAGTTTTGGTGATTTTTGTCACCGAGTAGGGTTCGAGGCACTTCGCCAGTTTATTGCCACCTACAAAGCTGCACCAATTGAGGTAGAGTTAACCAATGGACATTCTGCTACTAGTGTGAGTGAAACTATCATCGTGACATCTGAGGAAACTACTACTCCGACCGTTGCCAAAATACGTCGCCGCGTCACAGTGCGCGACGATGTTTATCAACGTCTCAAGGAAGTTGCCGCTCGTCAAGGAAAGCCAGTTGTTGAATTAGCAACTGAGGCGATCGAAGCCTATTTAAACGCTAATTCAGATTCTCCATCTTAAATAGAGGCAACAGGCAATTACTTCAGTCCCCCTTTCATCAGGGGGGCTGAAATGAGATAAAAATTATATTCTAATAAAACTTACGCTTATATCAAAAATAAATTTATCTTAATTCGTTATCAAAACATCGACCAATGTTTAAATTTTAAAGATCGATTTCAAGTTATTTCTCCCCATCTCCCCATCTCCCAACTATTTAAGATGCACCCTTTCTAAAATCTATTCGTGACTCCTCCCGTCTGGCATAATTGCGCCTTGGAGTTTAGCGTCTCGTAGATTAGTGTGATTCATATTGGCATCGATCAAAATCGCCTCGCACAAGATCGCGCCAGTTAAGTTAGACCAACTGAGTTTAGTCCGGTAAAGATTGGCACCTTGCAAATTAGTACTCCGCAGAGTAGCCCAAGTTATGTTAGCGCCTCTCATGTTGGCTTTGGTCATATTTGCACCCGCCAAGTTTGCCCCGCTTAATTTGGCTCGGCTCAAGTCAGCACCGGTGAGATTGGTATTTTCCAGAATAGCGCCAATCAAAATGGCGTTGACCAAATGAGCTTTTTCTAGAATTGCTTCGTTCAAGATCGCGTGAGTTAAGATTACGCCGTCTAAGATCGCGCCGCTGAGATTGGCTCTAATTAGGTTAGCCCGACTCATGGGGGCATCGATTAGTTTTGCGCCACTCAGGTTAGCCTCTCGCAGGTTAACCTCATTGAGATTAGTCTCGCTTAAAATAGCTCCGCTTAGGTTAGCTCTTTCCAAGTTGGCTCCCCGCAGACTAGCTTCTGATAGGTTAGCTCCTTTTAAGTTGGCTCCGCTTAAATTGGCAGCAATTAAGTTAGCTTCAGTGAGGTTAGCTTGTACGATCGCTCCCTGAAGATTAGCTTCCCGTAAGTTCGCGCCGATTAAACTAGTACCGGTTAAATTGGCGCGAGACAAATTGGCCGCGCGTAAATTGATATCCTTCAGGTCAAGGCCAGTCAGAGATGCTCCCGGCAGATTAACTTCCCAAAAATCTCTCTCTCCGGCAGCATATCGCCCCAGCAATTCATTGGCATCCATACTATCTGCCTCATAATCCCTTTCTTATAGAGGCAAAGCATTTATAGTAATGACCCGCTTGCGTGAGCCGGGGTTGGTAGAAATAAATGCTTTGCTCGTACCGATCGTGGTTTGTTCCCTCCATCATCTCTCAAATGCAATAAAAATTTTTACCACTCTGTTAATATCATGTACGCAAACTACCTTCCCTTCTGAGAAAATCAAGAACAAGAAGGGTCATTGGTCATCAGTCATCGGTCATGGGCGAGTCGTAACAAACCACGAACTTTTGACAACAACTTTTGACAAGTGACTAATGACAAATGACAACTGACAAAGGAAACTAAAATGCCGGACAATCTCAGAAGCCAAGTCGTTACGCAAGGCGTACAGCGCTCTCCTAATCGGGCTATGCTGCGTGCCGTTGGTTTTGGCGATCGAGACTTCACTAAACCAATTGTCGGTGTTGCCAACGGATATAGTACTATTACTCCGTGCAACATGGGCATCAACCAGTTAGCCGAACGAGCGCAAGCAGGCGTTCGCTCAGCGGGTGCGATGCCACAAGTTTTTGGCACGATCACGATTAGCGACGGGATCTCGATGGGAACGGAAGGGATGAAATATTCCCTGGTATCGCGAGAAGTGATCGCTGACTCGATCGAAACTGTCTGTAACGGACAAAGTATGGATGGGGTGTTGGCAATTGGCGGTTGCGATAAGAATATGCCAGGAGCGATGCTCGCGATCGCGCGCCTGAACATCCCTGCTATTTTCGTTTATGGTGGTACGATTAAACCCGGTCATCACAACGGACGCGACCTCACCGTAGTCAGCGCTTTTGAAGCAGTCGGTCAATATAGCGCTGGTAAAATTGACGAAACCGAATTACTGGAAGTAGAGCGCAAAGCTTGTCCCGGTGCAGGTTCCTGCGGTGGAATGTATACGGCCAACACTATGTCTTCTGCTTTTGAAGCAATGGGAATGAGCTTGCCTTATTCTTCTACGATGGCAGCTGAAGATGCCGAAAAAGCCGAAAGTACCGAAAAATCTGCCTTTGTGCTGGTCGAAGCAATTCGCAAACAAATTCTGCCTCGCCAAATTATCACCCGGAAGTCGATCGAAAATGCCATCTCTGTCATCATGGCTGTGGGTGGTTCGACTAATGCAGTCTTGCACTTCCTCGCGATCGCTCACGCGGCAGGTGTCGAATTATGCCTAGACGACTTTGAAGCCATCCGCGCCCGCGTACCAGTTTTGTGCGATTTAAAACCATCTGGTCGGTATGTTGCCACTGACCTCCACCAAGCTGGTGGCATTCCTCAAGTGATGAAAATGCTGCTGGCAAATGGTTTGCTGCACGGAGATTGCCTCACCATCACCGGACAAACCATTGCCGAAATCTTGGCAGACGTGCCGGATGAGCCGCGTCCCGATCAAGACGTGATTCGTCCTTGGCATAACCCCATGTACCAGCAAGGACACTTAGCAATTTTGAAGGGTAACTTAGCCAGCGAAGGAGCAGTAGCTAAAATTACCGGGATTAAAAATCCGCAAATTACTGGCCCAGCACGGGTGTTCGAGTCGGAAGAATCTTGTTTAGATGCAATTCTGGCCGGTCAAATCAAAGCAGGAGACGTAATCGTGATCCGCTACGAAGGGCCGAAAGGTGGCCCGGGTATGCGGGAAATGCTGGCTCCCACTTCTGCGATTATCGGTGCTGGATTGGGAGATTCGGTAGGATTGATTACCGACGGACGGTTTTCTGGTGGCACTTACGGTATGGTGGTGGGTCACGTAGCACCAGAGGCAGCTGTCGGTGGTGCGATCGCCCTAGTGAAAGAAGGCGATATCATCACTATTGACGCCCATGCCCGTTTGTTAAAAGTAGACGTATCTGATGAAGAATTAGAACGCCGTCGCGCAGATTGGCAACCCCCCAAACCTCGTTACACCACTGGCGTATTAGCAAAATATGCCAAACTAGTATCTTCTAGCAGCGTAGGCGCAGTAACCGATTTAGGCTTAGGTTAATTAAAAGGCTGGGAGCAAGAGAAAAGTTAAAAGTAAAAAGTCAAAATGAATTTCTTCTAACTTTTGCCTTTCTCTCCCTTTCCCGCGCTCTCCCCTCTCCCTTTCCCCCTCTCAATCGATCGAAATGGCAAATTGGCAAATCAGTCTGCCTCAAAATGTTACCGAAACCCTTCATCAGCTGAAACAAACAGTTAATGATCGGGTTAGCAAATTGGCTGCCGGATCTGACCCTCCCCTACCAGGAGAGGGGCTTTTCGGCTCCCCCTTTCCAATCCCTCCCCTACCAAAAGAGGGTGTTTCCGGCTCCCCTTCCCCAACCTCTCTCCTACCAAGAACTCAGTTTTCCGGCTCCCCCTTCCCTACTAGGGAAGGGGGCTGGGGGGTTAGGTTTTCCGAATTAACCAACAGAGTCATTAATCAAGTAACCCAAGCAACTGATCAATTTGTAGATAGAGTTACTGAAACAACAGAAAATGCCAAACATTCATTAAGTCAAACTGCTACTAACACAGTCAACGCTTTCCATCAAGCTACTCACAAAACAGTTGAGAGCGTTACTCAAACCGCAATTAATGCAGTTGATACAGTTACTTCTGCCACAGATCGAACAGTTGATAAAATAACTCAAACAACCTCTATTGCAATTGAAAATTCTCTGATTGCTTTTATGAATCAGAAAATAAATGCCATCAAAATTTGGCTTGACGCTCATCCCGCCTTATCCTGGGTAACTAAAGCGCTAGCTTGGGTCATCACTCATCCCATTTTAGGCATAATTATCATAGTTTTAAGTATATTCGCGTTACAGCGCTTCATCAAAGCACTCGGTCAATTTTTAGAACAAGTTTTCTTATTAATACTGCAAACACCTTTTAAATTCGGTCAATTTATTTTAGGATTATGCTTGAAGCCTTTCGCCAGATTTACTGCTAATGGTGTAACTGACAAATCCCCTCAAGTCAACGCTATAGCTTTAAACCCCACCGCTCCCCCACCCGTAAATGAAGATAAAAAAGAAAGATTAACCTACATATTCAAAAGATTAGAAGCGTTAAGGCAAGAAGAAACTGATTTATTACAAGAAGTAACATCTATCTTGAAATCTAACGAAAATCTACGTTAACTCCAGGTTTAAGTTCGTAGTGAGGACTTTAGTCCTCAATGACATCATTCGGGCTTCCTGATTTGGAATATATAAACTTCTAAAATACTTTCTAGCTTTTGTGTTTGCTGCGATCGCGGCTAGATTTTTCCATCACCTTTATCTTGAACGATCGCCAAGTTGTTTCAATCTTTAAAAAGTTAGGTCTTTCAGTATTTATAACTATTTTATTCTTTGTAACCGAAGTTTATGAGTAAATTACTTACGTGCTATAGCTCATAGAATAATTTTATCTAACTATTGAATCCCCTAAATACGTATTTTTACGCAAAATAGGTCTTGTGTAATTTTTAAAACCTACAAGTTTTAAGTAGCACACTGCCTTTTCGGTATCGCCCGCCATTCACACCATCGGCTAAAGGGGTAAAAGTTTAGATTTTATAAGCCATTTGGCGGATGCTTCAACTGAAGATCAAATAACCATCCCGCTTTTTAAAGATATGGTAAAAACGACACATTCCTAGAGACAAGCTCCCGAAGGTGCGCTTATGATGATTGACAGAGTGAAGGAAGTAGAGCGCAAACAAAGCTTCTATCAACTACAGAATTTTCATTAAATAGTAGGTGAGCTAAGATGAAAACCAAATTTTCTGCTTTATTAGGAACTGCTTTATTAACAGGATTAGCATCTACAATAATTACTGCACCAGCACAAGCAGCCAGCGTATCTTGTAGTGTAAGTAATGTTAAGTTAGGCGGCGTCAACGCTACAGCTTGTGCAGGGCCTTTCAGCGGCAATGATACGGGTAATGGCGCTCCCTTAGAAACACAGTTGGATAACGGCCTGTTTGCAAGTTACGTCGGTGCTGGCAACTGGTCGTTAGTTGGCAAGTCGGATAGTGGCGATTTTACAGCAGGCAGCAACAGCAATGGCAATTTCAACCTGACTAATATTGCTAGCGATCTGATGAGTGGCCCTTTTGTAGTGAGCTTAAAAGCTTCTACCAAGTATAGTGCTTACTTGTTTAAAGATTATGATTTCGCTACTAAAGGTTGGGCAGGCTTGTACAATACGATCGGCGTTTCTACCAACAATAGAGGTATAGCACAAGGTTTGTCTCACGCTTCTGTATTCAAGCTTAACGTAGTAAAACCACCAGTAGAAAAGAAAATCCCCGAACCAGCTACTATGATGGGTCTGGGTGTGGTAGCTAGTGCAATGTTGATTCGCCGCCGCAAATCTAACTAGTTAATCAAAGAGCTAACTATATTCTCTTAGCTCTGGTGAAAACTCTATACTTTCCACTCTCTAATCGCTACAGGCTTTACTTGTAGCGATTTAGATTTTATTGGCTTAATAGAATGATTGTAAGACTTACAAAGAATCATGAAAAATTAAGGATTGTAGGGGTAGGTTTTGAAGTTGAGTTATTTGTGAAATACTTACAGCAGATTCCAGTTACGTGAAGTAGGAGATAGAAACCCGGTTTCTTGAAGAAACCGGGTTTCTAGATTCCTGTTTTGTTAACAAACTAAAGTAGGCGAAACGAATTAACAAATTTTTGTGTATCCTCTGATTGATTTGTCATTGCCAAAAGCAGATAAAGTCGTTCTTGTACCATATAGACTCTACCTACTCCAGGAAGGCCAGTCTTAAGCGTAAAATAAAATTCTTTTCCTGGATAACCATTAATTTCTACATTTCGGGGGTCTTCCTTTAACGTAGCTTGAGCACCACTAACAAAGTCAGCAGGTACTCTATCCAACAGAGCTTGCAGTTTTTCGCTCTCCATTTCATTGGCTTTGGGAATATCAGTGTAGTGGATGAAATATGCACCTCTGGGAAGTCTAAGACTAAATGAATAATCCAGAGAGCCATCGTCTGCTGTTGCTATTTCTTCTTTTGGTTGACCGGGCATGGAAACAGCAAACCGCCCAGAGGTAGACAAAAACTCGTTCCAGTCGCTTTGGGCTGATGGTTCGGGCGATTCGATTTTTATTAACCCTCTTAACGGAAGGGAATTTTCTGCTCGAACGGAGGGCACTAGACACAAGGGTGCTGCGAGGATAACAGCAGCGAAAGTTTTAAATCTCATAGCAGGGTTGCTCCAGAGGGATTTTATCGGGACGCACTCATACGATGATGAATTTACTCTGATAGTACTTACTCATCTGTAAATAATAGACAAGATTAGCAAAATTATCATTAAATTTATCTATTTATTCATAGATTTATGAAAAGATTTTATTTGGGATTGGTTACAGTAATTTAATCTGGGTTGTTTCTATCTGGGGGTATATCAGCCAGAGCAATATATTTTTATTATTGTTTTAATGATTAATTAATTAGTCACGGTTAAAATTAACTACCGATCTCTCTTGAGTAGCCACAAAGGGATGGCTACCAAGTTAACGTATTTTATTACGTAATCACTGATTGAGATATTCTTGCTAAAATGAAAGACTCCTATAACAGCTTTTACTAAAAATCCTATTACCTCTTTTCAACTCGATGAACACTGCTGCTAAAAATTATTCTCAACCTACCAATCTCACCTTTAAAAAACCAGCACTGCTAGCGCCTGCGGGGGACTGGGAATGCGCCCAAGCTGCGGTGGAAAATGGGGCAGATGCGATTTATTTTGGTTTAGAACGGTTTAATGCGAGGATGCGGGCGCAGAATTTCACGGAGGCGGACTTGCCCAAGTTGATGGAGTTTCTGCACCGTCGGGGTGTTAAGGGTTATGTTACTCTAAATACTTTAATTTTTCCAAAAGAATTACCAGAGGCAGAACAGTATATTCGCACGATGATAAGGGCGGGGGTAGATGCGGCGATCGTGCAGGATGTGGGGATTTGTCGCTTGATTCGTCATCTTTCGCCGGATTTTCCGATTCACGCTTCTACTCAGATGACGGTGACTAGTGTGGCTGGGGTGGAATTTGCTAAGTCTTTGGGTTGTCAGTTGGTGGTGTTGGCTCGAGAATGTTCGATCGGGGAAATTAATAAAATTCAAAATCAACTAAAAGAAAAAGCGGTTGTTTTACCGTTGGAAATATTCGTTCACGGTGCGTTGTGCGTTGCTTATTCCGGTCAATGTTTGACGAGTGAGGCGTTAGGGGGACGTTCGGCAAATCGGGGTGAGTGCGCCCAAGCTTGTCGGATGCCTTATCAGTTAATTGCTGATGGGAAAATAGTAGATTTAGGCGATCGCAAATATTTACTCAGTCCTCAAGATTTGGCAGGATTGGAAGTACTGCCAGATATAGTAAAAGCTGGTATCACTTGTCTGAAAATTGAAGGTCGTTTGAAAACTGCCGAATATGTTGCTAACGTGACTCGCGTTTATCGAGAAGCGCTGGAACGGGTAATGGCAGATTTGAGAAAATCAAATAGTTTATTAAAAAAAGAGAAAACAGAGGAATATCAACCAACTGATGGAGAACGCTACAACTTAGAAATGGCATTTTCTAGGGGATTATATACTGGTTGGTTGCAAGGAATTGATAATCAAGAATTAGTTCATGCCCGATTTGGCAAAAAGCGAGGAGTTTTGCTGGGAGAAGTGATTCGCATTCGCAAAGAACAAGTAATAGTAAAGTTGCAAGCACCTGTTAAACCCGGTGATGGGGTGGTGTTTGACTGCGGTAAACCGGAAGCAAAAGAAGAAGGCGGTCGAATTTATGCAGTGGAAAACCGGGGTGAGGATGCGGCGCTATCTTTTGGACGGGGAAATGTCAATTTTCAACGCATACATATAGGTGATAAGGTTTGGAAAACCAGCGATCCGGAATTGGATCGACAATTGCGGCAAAGTTTTGCTGGAGATACTCCGCAATTTCAACGGGCGATCGATCTGGAAGTTTATGGAGAAGTTGGAGAAAGTTTAATTGTAATTGCCCGTGATGAATTGGGTAATATCATTAAAGTGGAATCTGCGATCGCTTTGGTAGAAGCGCGTACTAAACCGCTGAGTATGGAAGTTTTGCGATCGCAATTCGGGCGCTTGGGTAATACTCCTTTTTGTTTGGGGAATTTAACCAATCATCTCAAAGGTGAGGTGATGCTTCCAGTCAGTGAGTTAAATCGGTTAAGACGAGAGATCGTTTCGCAATTGGAGGAATTGCGATCGCAACCGAAACGCTGGGAATTGCGATCGAATTCTTCTGTTTCCGATTTATTACCAGTAATCGAACACAAACAGTCAATTTCTCCCCATTTAATCGTACTGGTGCGTAATTTACCACAACTACAAGCTACTATCAAAGCGGGAATTGAAACTATTTATTGTGAATTGGAAGACCCCCGCAAGTATCGAGAAGCAGTGGAATTAGTGCGCCAAAACCAAACCGTTCCTAATCAAACGATTTGGGTAGCGCCACCCCGCATTACGAAAGCGGGAGAACATTGGATTTTGCAACAAGTGCTTAACTCCCATGCTGATGGTTATTTAGTGCGAAACTACGATCATTTACAATTTTTTGCCGAACATCGCTGTATGGGAGATTTTTCTCTAAATGTTGCCAATGCTTTAACGGCAGATTATCTTAAACGCCAGTTTAATTTAGAAAGAGTTACTGCTTCTTACGATTTAAATATCAGTCAATTGGCAGACTTGGCAAAAAGTTGTCCGCCGGATTGGTTAGAGGTTACCATTCATCAACATATGCCGATGTTTCACATGGAACATTGCGTTTTCTGTGCTTTTTTGTCGAAAGGAACCGATTATACTAATTGCGGTCGTCCTTGCGAAAACCATGCAGTAGAATTGCGCGATCGCGTTGGTAGCGAACACATCTTACAAGCAGATGCCGGTTGTCGCAATACTTTATTTAATGCGATCGCCCAAACTGGTGCAGAATACGTACAACATTTGATTGACTTAGGTATTACTAACTTCCGAATCGAATTTTTGAATGAAACACCCCAACAAGTAACCGATACTATTCATCGCTATCATCAATTACTTCAAGGAAAAATCACCGGTTCTCAACTTTGGCGAGAACTCAAATTGCTAAATCAATTAGGAGTAACCAGAGGACAGTTGGGATGAGGAGGAGATAGGGTGCAGGGGTGCAGGGGAGAAATAAATTAATTTTTATCCTTCATACTTAATCCTTCCCACTAACCAATATGTCACCATCTCCCCTTTACCTTTTACCAATATTTTGCCCCTTTCTTCAAATTCAAATTGTTGATTTAAACGTTCTTTAGTGACAGAACTAACCTGTATTTTGCCCGGTAATCCATTTGATTCCATACGAGAAGCAATATTAACCGTATCTCCCCACAAATCGTAAATAAATTTGCTTTTACCGATTACTCCTGCTACCACTGGGCCAATATGAATACCGATCCGGAGTTGAAAACTTTCCGAGTTTTTGTGATTGAATTCTGCTAAAGCTTGCTGCATATCGAGTGCCATTTGCGCGATCGCTTCTGGTGCATCCAAACGAGGAATCGGCAAACCTCCCACTACCATATAAGCATCACCGATCGTTTTAATTTTTTCTAACTGATATTTTTCTGCTAAACGATCGAATTCCGAAAAAATTTCGTTCAACAATTTTACTAAATCCCGTGGCGTTTTCTCGGCTGAAAGTTGAGTAAATCCTACTAAATCGGCAAATAACACGCTGGCATCCTCAAAATAATCAGCTATTGGAAATTCTCCCGATCGCAAACGAGTTGCGATCGGTTGCGGTAAAATACTGAGTAATAATTCCTCAGTTTGGACTTGTTGAAATTTCAATGCTTCTTGTGCTATTTTGCGATCCGTAATGTTAGAAACTATACCTTCATAGTATAGTAATTTGCCTGTAGAGTCCCTCACCGCACGCGCAGTTTCCGAAATCCAAATTACGCTGCCATCCTTGCGATATACCATTGATTCAAAAGCAGATACAGTATTATTTTTTTCCATTACCGCTACAAATTCTTCGCGACGTTTAGGCTCGACATATAATTGCTTTTGAATATCTTTGACGCTTGCCAGTAGTTCTTCAGGAGAAGAATAGCCATATATGCTTGCTAATGCAGGATTGACGCTCAAATAACGTCCTTCTGGACTTGATTGAAAAATCCCTTCTAAAGCGTTTTCTACTATACTGTGATAGCGTTCTTGTGCTATTCGCAAAGCTTCTTCTGCCAATTGGCGATCGGTAATATCTCGCCCTACTAACATGGCCGAATGATTACCTAACGGAGAAACCGTCACTGCCAGACAAATATCTCGCCCTTTAATTCTTATAGTGTAATCAAAATTGAGCGTATGAGACGTTCCTAAAGATTGCTGAAGGATACTTAACCAAATAGAACTTGTTTCCACTTGAAAAAATTGTTCGATAATTTGGCTAACCAAATCTATTTCATTGTCATATAACTGCTGCCAGTTAGTTGGTAATATATCTATATCTCCTATTTGCCCTTCTTGAATATTAACAGCGATTACGATATCAGTCATCGCTTCAAAAATGGCTCGTAGTTTTTGCTCGGAAGCATATAATTTACTTTCCAGCAAGTGACGAGAATTAATCTCTGCTTGCAATTGTAAGTTTTGCTGATGAAGCGTCTCGCTTTGTTTCCGTAACTCTTTTTGCAAGAAGCGTTGTTTGAGTTGATTTTCCACCCGTGCGAATACTTCTTCTACTTCAAAAGGTTTGGTAATGTAGTCTATTCCACCAGATTTAAAAGCTTTTGCTTTATCTACTCCTTCACTAAGTGCGCTTAAGAAAATCACCGGAATTTCACTGGTGAGCGGATTGGCTTTTAGTTTTTGGCAAACATCATACCCATCAATTACAGGCATTAAAATATCAAGTAAAATTAAATCTGGAGGTGCGGCAAAAGCCGATTGAATTGCTATATTTCCATTAGTAACAGCCCGAACTTTATACCCTTTTTGTTTTAAAATACTCGATAACAAAGCCAAGTTAGCTGGCATATCGTCTACTACTAAAATTTCTGGCTTTACATTGTCTGCTGGTGTTGGATTCATTGCCTTACCTTAGTGAAGCACCCTCGCGGCTGAGGCTTCTTTACAAATAAGTTTAATAAAATAATATTTTATGTAGCCAAATTTTAGCCTAAATTATTTATATAACATTGTACTAGCGTGGCAAATTGTCCAAATTTCCCTATTAATTAACAAAGCGTGTTGTTGCAAATATTTTACCGACTTCCCCTATACAAAGAATAAATTTAGCACAATCTCGGTGAAATCATCTATATTTCACCCTGTTCTTTCTTTTTATTCAATAACGGGCTAAACTCAAGGTAAATCCAGGTAAAATATCTTCACCAGATAATTCAGTAGGAAGATTTCGCACCTCTACTTCTTGACCCAGCCGACGATAAATTTCTACCTGTTGGTCTTGGGGATTAATTAACCAACCTAATCTTACGCCAGCATCAAGATATTCTTGCATCTTCTCTTGTAGGGAAGCTAAGTCATCTGTCGCAGATCTTAACTCAATGATGAAATCCGGTGCAATCGGTGGAAACTTGCGTCTTTGTTGGGGAGTGAGTGCTTCCCAACGTTCTCGTTGAATCCACACTGCATCTGGAGAGCGATCGCTTCCATTTGGTAATTTAAAAATAGTAGAAGAACTAAAAGTATAACCGAGTCCACTTTGACGATTCCAAATTACTAAATCAGCAATCAGATCTGACTCACGATTGCCGCTTTCTCCCCCTACTGGTGGCATGATAATTAATTCTCCTTTGGTAGTGCGTTCAAATTTCAATTCGCGGTTATTTTGACAAAGCTGATAGAACTGTTCATCTGTTAAATGAACAGTGTTTAGATTTAATTTCAAATGAGTGATAACCATAAAATTTATTAATTACCAGTTCCCTTTACTTATTAAACCTTATGACGACCCTCAATATCAATAAATATTCCATTGTTCAACTAGACTAACTTTGTTAATTATAGTAAAATCTATGTTGCCAAAAATGTAAATATACTAAGTATTATTAATCCGTTTGATTAAACTACCTGTAAGTCATTATAATAAATCAAAATAATTTCAAATAAGGAAATATGGAACTTGCACTTCTTGAAAAAGTTTCTCAAGACTTTCAAAATAGTAAAGATTTTTTCGTTCAAAAAACTGTCGATACAATTGACACTATAACGGCAGTTACTAATCAAACCAAAGACTCCTTATCCAAAACTACTGAGCAAGCAAAAGAAATTGTTATTCAAACAAGTAACACAATTTTAAATAACCTGAATCAGGAAACTAATCAAGCAGTTAGTAAACTAACAGAAGCAAGTGAAAAAGCTAATATTTCACTGAATCAGGCTGCTACTAATATTAATGAAACTAGTAAAAATGCAGTTAGAACAATTGGCCAAACTGCACAAAAGGCCAAAGATACAATTTCCCATACTTCTGTTCAAGCAATTGACAGTGTTAACCATGCTGCAAACAAAGCGGCAATGACTGTTTCTGATATCACTGATAAAGCGAAAGAAGCGGTTGCTACAAGTACCAATTTAGCAGTTAAAAGTGTTACTGAAACAACTAATCAAGCGATTAGTAATATTAATCAAGTATCGCAACAAGCAAAAACATCTTTAGAAGAAACAATTCAAAAAACTGAAGCCTTAAGTCGGTCATTAACTGAAGGAATAGAAAATGGCATTAATGGCTATATTAGCGATTGGGCAACTCAACACCGAACCTTAGCTTGGTTCTTGAATCATCCGCTCTACTCTATATTAATTTTAGTTCTATCTGTTGTGCTAATGTGGGGATTAATACAAGCTTTAAGTGGTTTAATTGTAAAAGCTTGGACATCAGTTTTATTATCACCCTTCAAACTGATACAGTCATTTCTAGGTATTGGCTCTAAATCATCGGTAACTGCCATGAATAATGGGTTTGTTTCAATGAAATTAGACAGCGACGATCCAAAAGAACAATTCAACTATATTCTTAACAGGTTAAACGAAATTAAGCAAGAAGAAAACAATCTGTTACAGCAGTTAGGGAAAATTTTAGACACAAGTGACTTGAATTTGAAAGTGAAGTAAGTGAATTAGTAAACTAGCAAGCTTTTATTCTTTTTCTAAGCAAAACAGGCAAATTAAAATAAAAGAGGTAATAAAAATGGTAAGGCTGACACAATACCAGCTGCTATATGTTCTATTACCGGTGGTATTATAGGCATCAAACCCGTCATAAATCTGCCCCAAATTGATACGGTTTGCGTGCTTCCTGCTGCTAACCCGCCAACAATGAAGCCTAGCGTCCACCGTAGCTGAGGACTCATCTGTGGGCTGATATCAGTGACAAAAGCAGCAGTAATAATAATTCCTGCCATTATAGCTGCTGGGGTAGCCAATATTTTGAATAAATTATCAACATAAGGAACGGTACAGGCAATAATTTCAATAATCGTTGCAACTAAAAACAACAACAGTGTTTGATTTGTTCCTATCCACTCAAAATCTGGTGGTAGGCGTACTTGGCCTGCCTTGGATGCCATACTCATAACTAGCAGTGGCACAAATACTCGAAAGCCACAGGCAGCACTTAAAAGGATACCGGAAAAAATTGTAAATAAGCTTTCCATTATTATGTAAGCAATCTTTAGATTGACAATCTAATAACTATCTAATAACCAATCACTGCTTTGCCACATCAGAGCTTGTACGGATAAAACAAAAAACAGCCACCTCTACAAAGGAAGTAGCTGTTTTTGTGAAAGGGTAGGCAAAAAGCCCACCCAAATCGAAAGATTTTAGTAATCGTAGTCGCCGCCACCCATACCAGCGCCAGCGCCAGCAGCAGCACCATCTTTAGGTTCTGGTTTGTCAACTACGATGCACTCGGTAGTTAAGACCATACCTGCGATCGAAGCTGCGTTTTGCAGAGCAGAACGAGTCACCTTCGCGGGGTCAACGATACCAGCTTCAAACATATCAACGAATTCGTTATTAGCAGCATCGTAACCAACGTTGAAAGCTTTTTCCTTCACTCGTTCAGCGATCACTGCACCGTTTTGACCTGCGTTTTCAGCAATTCTCTTCAAAGGAGCAGACAACGCACGAGCTACGATCAAAGCACCAGTCAGTTCTTCGTTCTTCAGGTTTTGGTTAGCCCAAGTTTCTACATCTGGAGATAAGTGAGCCAGAGTAGTACCACCACCGGGAACGATACCTTCTTCTACAGCAGCTTTGGTAGCGTTGATGGCGTCTTCCAAGCGCAGTTTGCGATCCTTCATTTCGGTTTCGGTAGCAGCACCGACTTTGATTACTGCTACGCCACCAGCCAATTTAGCCAAACGCTCTTGCAGTTTTTCCTTATCGTAGGAAGAATCGGTTTCTTCCATTTGACGACGGATTTGTTCGCAACGAGCTTTTACTGCTACATCGTTACCTTCAGCAACAATGGTGGTGTTGTCTTTGGTGATGGTGATGCGGCGAGCTTTACCCAGCATATCCAGCTTGGTGTTTTCCAGCTTCAAGCCTGCATCTTCGGTGATTACTTGACCGCCAGTGAGAACGGCGATATCTTCGAGCATAGCTTTACGACGATCGCCAAAGCCAGGAGCTTTCACAGCCGCTACGTTCAGCACGCCACGCAAGCGGTTAACTACCAAAGTAGCCAAAGCTTCTTTTTCAATATCTTCTGCCAAAATCAGCAGGGGACGACCGGAACGAGCTACTTGCTCTAGCACTGGTACTAAATCTTGTACCAGAGTGATCTTCTTGTCGGTGATCAGAATGAAAGGTTCTTCCAGAATCGCTTCCATCCGTTCTGCGTCGGTAGCGAAGTAAGGAGAGATGTAGCCTTTGTCAAAGCGCATCCCTTCGGTGATTTCCAATTCGGTGGTCATGGACTTCCCTTCTTCCAGGGAGATCACGCCTTCTTTACCCACCTTATCCATTGCTTGAGCGATCATGTTGCCCACTTCTTCGTCGTTACCAGCAGAGATGGTACCGACTTGCGCGATCGCTTTGGTTTCTTCTACTTGACGAGCGTGTTCGGCAATCTTTTGTACCAGGAAGTTGGTAGCTTTGTCGATACCGCGCTTGAGGGAAATGGCGTTAGCACCAGCTGCAACGTTACGCAATCCTTCTTTTACCATCGCGTGAGCGAGGACGGTAGCGGTGGTGGTACCGTCACCAGCAGCGTCGTTAGTCTTGGAAGCGGCTTGACGAATCAAGGAGACGCCAGTGTTTTCTACGTGATCTTCTAACTCGATTTCTTTGGCAATGGTAACTCCATCATTGACGATTTGAGGAGCGCCGAATTTTTTCTCCAGTACTACGTTGCGACCTTTTGGCCCCAAGGTAACTGCCACGGCTTCAGCCAGAATATCCATTCCCTTTTCGAGAGCACGACGGGCGTTTTCGTTGTAAATGATGCGCTTAGCCATAGTTTTTGAGTGATTTTGTAGTTTAGATTATTGATTGGGAAGTTATTTGTCATTCGTCATTGGTCATTTGTTTTTTCTCACTAACTAATGACCAATGACCGATCGCTAATAACTTGATTAGCTAACGACGGCAAGAATGTCTTTTTCAGAGAGTAGAACGTATTCTTCACCGCCGAGTTTGACGTCTGTACCAGCGTATTTAGAGTAAAGAACTTTATCGCCAACTTTTACTTCCAATTCTTGGCGGCTGCCATCATCATTGCGCTTGCCTGGGCCAACTTGGACTACTTCGCCAACTTGAGGCTTTTCTTTAGCGTTGTCAGGTAGGAGGATGCCGCCTGCGGTTTTTTCCTCAGCAGCGCTCACTTTGACAAATACACGCTCGCCCAGTGGTTTAACGGTAGAAACGCTCAGAGATACTGCTGCCATACTAGATTCCTTTCCATAATCAGAATTGTGTTTTTCAGCCCCGATCCTCAAGTCCTGAGTCTTGGGCCAGAGACTTGCTACTCAGAACTTTTTTTGAGTTAGCACTCTCTTCTCCTGAGTGCTAATTTAAAACGACCAGGGGTACGATCGCAACAAATTTGTTTGTACGGGTTCCCGAACTTACGACTGGGGCGATTGTCAGAGTATAAATACTTACACGCAAGCGATTTAGTTGTAACGATTCTTAACTTAATAACGAGTAGCAGCCCTAATCCTGTATACGTAAGTATCTCAATTTAGAGAGAGAATGTTTTAAGTTACGTTTTTATTTAACGAAACCGATCGCCTCTCTTCACAATGACAGAAAATTCACCAGGTTTACCAATTGATGAAGTTTGCCAAATCAGCCCAAAGCCAGATGACAACGCTTTGGCGGTTTGCATAGAAAGTTTAGGACTCAATTACATTCAGCGTCATGTATTCATTTGTGCAGACCAAACCTTACCTCAGTGTTGTTCTAAAGAAGTTGGTTTGGAAGCTTGGAACTATCTAAAAAAACGACTCAAAGAACTAAAACTAGAAAAGCCCACAGCTACCAGACCGAGTTGTGTTTTTCGGACAAAGGCCAATTGTTTGCGAGTTTGTGGCCAAGGGCCGATCTTAGTAGTTTACCCGGATGGGGTTTGGTATCGTAACGCTACTCCACAAGTAATCGAGCGAATTATTCAGGAACATCTGATTGGAAATCAAATCGTGCATGAATATGCCTTTTTTACCCACCCTTTGCCAGAAATTTCTGAAATTTCCCAATAAAGCAGGATTAACGTTCTAGATTGAGAATTTGTTGAGGCACAGTGCATCCTACTCAGATTGAGGCGGTTAATTTTGTACTGGACTTCTGCAAAGTTTGCATATTATCATGGCAATTAAATACAATACTTACGTATTACTACTAGAGTTCCTTTGGTTATCTACAAAACTTTGACCCTCAGTGGGTTAAAGCAGTTGCTACCCAACTTTGAGGTCATTCCGCAAAGGAGGGCCAATCAAATTGTTGATAACAAAAGGAAAGTTAATCGACCACAGGAATGAGAAATTCTGACTGGTAGATTCGCGATCGCAAATCGGTGTCCGATCCTGATCGATCGCTTACACCTACTAGCCAATCTTCCATTCCCCATCTCCTTAGTAAACTCAATGGATACCCTTAATAGGGCTAGTGCCACAGCATGAAAGAACCTCGCCTCAGAGACGCAAAAAGATTGCTGCTGATTGATGATGACCCCAACTTAATCCTGTTGGTAAAAGATTACTTGGAATTTCGAGGATATGACGTGCTTACAGCCGAAAACGGGCGAGAAGCCCTAGAAGTGCTGGAGGTAGAAAAGCCTCACCTGATCATCTGCGACGTGATGATGCCGGAAATGGACGGCTACACCTTCGTCAAGCACGTCAGGGAAAACCCAGAAACCAGTTGGATTCCAGTTCTCTTCCTATCAGCAAAAGGTCAAAGCCAAGATAAAGTAAAAGGACTCAACACCGGCGCTGATGTTTATATGGTCAAGCCCTTTGAGCCAGAAGAACTAGTGGCGCAAGTGGAATCTTCCCTTAAATATGCCGATCGACTGATCGCTCACCGCGATAAACCAGAAGACGGTCAGAGAATCCACGTTCCCTTTGACGTGCAATTGACTCCCACCGAACTGAAAGTAGTCCAGCACGTAGCGCGGGGTTTAGCTAATCGGGAAATTGCCGATGAACTAAACGTCAGTCAGCGAACCGTAGAAAGCCATGTCTCCAATATGCTTGGTAAAACAGGTCTGCATAACCGTACAGAACTGGCACGCTGGGCAATTGAAAACAGCATGGCTTAAAGCCATTTTAGATTTTAGATGGTTGCATTTTAGATGAGAAACATCAAAAATAGTCAACCACAGCACCCCGATTTTAGTTGTCGAAATGAACGGAATTTTTCCTCACTTTGAGCAAATTGATTCATCCGCAGGGATCGATTCTGCAATCTAAAATCTAAAATCTAAAATCTAAAATTGATAGACTTGCATCAAGATGTTTATTATTCTTTTCTGTTCTCTGTTTATTTGGCGTTTTCAGTTCATCACTACCTAAAATACAACTTTTAATGATTTACTCAGTTGTAGCTTCATAATCCACATCTTTGATGCGAGTTTTACGCTCCAAAATTTCTTTAAGTACCAGGGTGACCAAAGCTAGACCAGCCAACAAAACCGCAGCAGAAAAAGAAGCTTGTGTTTGGTATTGCTTATAAGCTTCTTCGACAAATAAAGGCAAAGTTTGAGTTTTCTGAGCAATATTGCCGGAAACCACCGATACTGCCCCAAATTCTCCCATAGCTCTAGCATTGGTCAAAATTAAACCGTAAAGCAAACCCCAACGGATATTAGGAAGGGTAACTCGCCAGAAAATCTGCCAGTCATTTGCTCCTAATGTTTTGGCAGCTTCTTCCTGATCTGTACCGACTTCTTCTAACACGGGAATTACTTCTCGCGCTACAAATGGCAAAGTAACAAAAGCCGTAGCAATTATCATCCCTGGCAAAGCGAAAATAATTTTAATATTTCCTTGCTCCAGTAATGGCCCAAACCAACCCAATCGTCCGTACAGCAAGACGATCATCAAGCCAGCTACCACTGGCGAAACGGCAAAAGGTAAGTCTAAAACGCTCAAAAAGAAGGTACGACCCCGAAATTTATGACGAGCAATTATCCATGCCGCACATAGCCCAAATACCGTATTGATCGGTACGACAATTAAAGCAATTAAAACCGTTAATTTAATCGCATGGAGAAAAGCCGGTTCCATCAAATTGGCGATAAAAGGGCTAACTCCAAACTTAAAAGCTTGAAAAAAAACATTGACTGCGGGGATAAATAGTACTAATGCTAAATATAATATTGCTCCCCAAATGAGAATTAACTTAACTTTCTGATTGTCCTTGCCCATAACGTTTCCCCCACACATTTAACAAGTTAATAGCTAACAACATTAAAAGAGAAATACCCAATAAAACCGTGCCAATTACCGTAGCGCCTGCGTAATCGTACTGCTCTAACCGTTGGAAAATTAGCACAGAAGCAATTAAATCTTTAAACGGAATATTAGCAGCCACAATTACGATCGAACCGTATTCTCCTACGGCGCGTGAAAAGCCCAGTGTTATCCCAGTTAAAATAGCTGGCATCAACGGGGGCAAAATCACTCGCCAAAAAGTTAATCTTTCCGAAGCACCTAAACTCCACGCCGCCTCTTCTACCTCCTTTTCCATTTCTTGTAGAACTGGTTGCAAAGTCCGCACCACAAAAGGTAAAGAAATAAAAAGCATAGCAATACCAACTCCCAAGCGAGTAAAGGCAACTTTAATACCCAAAGGCGCTAATAGGGAGCCGATCCAGCCATTTTCGCTGTAAACTGTCGCTAAAGTTAAACCAGCAACGGAAGTAGGTAAGGCAAAAGGCAGATCGATCGCAGCATCGATCAGGCGTTTAAAGGGAAAATCATACCGGACTAAAACCCAGGCAATTAAAACCCCAAATAAACCATTAATTCCAGCCGCAATTAACGCCGTGATAAAGGTAACATCGTAAGCGGAAATAGCGACCGGGCTAGTAGCAATTTTCCAAAATTCTAATGGGCCTACCGTGCTAGCTCTTAACAAAAGAGCCGCTGTTGGTAGCAAAAGCATCAAGGTAAGATACCCGAACGTAAATAACCAGGGAGATAATTTCCCCACTGAAGGGAGAGTTTTTTTCCCGACTCGATTAGAACGGGAAGAAACAGAAACAGCCATAATTAAGTTGTAATTTTTTGTTAGTTAATTAGTCATTGGTTATTTGTTATTTGTCTTGATTAAACGATCGCTAATGACTAATGACAAATGACCAACGACCAAAAATTTACCAATTTTCTTCTTCTGGATCGGTGGATTTACTCCAAATTCGCACGTTCATTTCGGCCAAGTAGATGAAGGCACTTTGAATTTGACGAGACGTACCTTGTAATTCCAGATCGAACCAGCCATCATTATACTCGTTTGTCGTCAACAATGCGGCGTTGAAATTAACTGTTAAGCCATGATCGGAAATTAAACGAGAGATTACTGGTTCCTGATGATAATGTTTGGGAACTTGAATGCGGATACGGGCTTGGGTTGGTCGGTTTTCTCCCGAACTAATCGCTGTGGCCGTTCCAGCGCTGGCAGCATCGATGAGATCGAATTGAGGTTCGTTGTTATCTTGACTAAACATGATAGTTTCCTGCTGAAAAATATACTAATTTACCAAGCATCGCCATCAGGGTTTGGTTTGCCCCAAATTTTTACTTGCTTCGTTACTAGATAATCAAGAGCTTTTTGAATTTGTTGAGGTGTTCCCGTAAGCTCCAGATCGAATACTCCGGGTGACTGTTTATTGGCGTTCAATCTTGCTCCTGTAATATTGAAAGTTAAACCATATTGGGAAGTAAGATGAGAAATTACAGGCTCTTGGCAATACGTGGTAGGAATCAGAATTCTAATGCGAGCTTTGGTAAAAATATGTTGACCGAGATTGTTGGCTCGATTTTTTTTAAAACTTTCCTGCACGATCCAAATTGGCCAAAAAAATGGGATGGCTAAATTACCTAATTGAGGATTTAAGATGGGTATTGGTAACTCTGCTAAATATAGCTGGCGATTCAAATGTTTTTGAAACGCTAAGTAGCAAAGAAAGCCGGAAAAGCTGTAACTGATGAGAAAATAGCTAAATAAGACGGCGCTCATAAGCATTTATTTGGCTTGTTTTAGATATGAGAAAAGGAAATTATGATTTACGGTTGCGATCGATAATTCATAATTCCCTTGCTACCTCAAGCAACCATTTCTTGTTCGTTCATCAAATTACAGATAAACGATTATTACTTGATGCCAGCTTGAATCTTGTCGAAAATCGCACCATCATCAAAAAACTTACTTTGCACGGCATCCCAACCACCTAAATCTTGAGCAGTAAACAAAGTTTTGATTTTCGGGTATTTGCTGGCAAATTCTTGTTCTACTGTTGGGTCAACAGGTCGAAATCCTACTTTGGCGAATTCCCTCTGAGCGGCTGGAGTGTAGAGAAACTTGACGAAAGCTTCAGCTACTTCACGAGTACCGTGTTTATCGACGTTTTTATCGACGACAGCAACCGGATTATCAATGGAAATGTTTACTTCAGGCACTACATAAGGAAGTTTTTGGCCGTTCAGTGCCGCTAAAATAACTTCATTTTCGTAGTTAATTAGTACATCTCCCTGACCTTGTTTAAAAAAGGCGTCGCTAGCTTCACGGGCGTCTCTGGGTAGTACCGGGACATTCTTGAAAACTTGGTTGACGAATTCCTGTGCTTTGGCTTCATCTCCTCCAGTTTGAGTTATAGCGCCCCATAAAGCCATGAAGTTCCACCGTGCGCCACCAGAGGTTTTGGGATTAGCAGTGATTACTTTTACGCCTGCTTTTGCTAAATCTTGCCAATTTTGAATATTTTTTGGGTTACCATCTCGCGTTACTAGCACCCCTACAGATTTGGTTACGATCGCGTTATTGGGTGCTTCGTTTTCCCATCCAGGTGCAATTAATCCAGCTTTTTCAATTTTTTTGGTGTCGAGTGCGAGGGCTAGTGCTACGATATCTGCTTCTAGTCCATCAACTACCGCACGAGTTTGGGAACCGGAACCTCCGTAGCTTTGATTAAATTTAACGTTTTGGTTGTGTTCTTGTTTCCACTGTTGGGCGAATTGGGGAATGATTTTTTCATAGGCGGCGCGAGTGACGGCATAGGAAACTAAGGTTAATTCAACATCGCCTGTTTTTGCAGCGGGAGTACTCCCACCAGTGGATGTACCGCTTTGATTGGAGTTGTTGGGAGTGCAGGACGCGATCGCGATACTTAAACTAACTCCCACTAAGAATAAAGATACAAAAGCTTTTTGGGAACTATAAGGGTGGCCAAAGCTTGCCTTGACAGTTCTCAGCACTTGTTCGCACGATTGTCGTGCCAACCTTAAGAGTGAAGATATCGCACCAATACCCGAGCTACTTTGTTTTTTGGTGCTTTTCCACAGACCCATCCAAACGTTCTCCTTAATGAATCTACGGTTTTCTGCTAGGAATACCGTATTTAATAGTTATGATTATCCTAACCAGGGTCGGGCAAAAAAGCAATCCTTATTCGATAAACTTTTTAGAGTCTAGGAGGATGGGGAGGTAAGGTGAGGGGGAGATATAGAAGACGGGCTAATTTTTACCTCGATCCTTTTCCTTTGTCTTTTCCCTTTCAGCCAAGAGTAAAATAGAAAGTCGCGCCCTGATTGGGAAAGGCTTCTACCCAAATCTGTCCCCCGTGACGGTGAACTATCCGCTGAACTGTGGCTAAACCTATACCCGTACCTTCAAACTCGTTTTTGTGGTGGAGGCGTTGAAAGGTACAAAATATGCGATCGGCATCTGCCATATCGAAGCCAACACCGTTATCACGGACAAAATACACTGGATTGCTAACTGGCGATCGATCGTTGCGATCGAAAATACCTAATTCGATGCGGGCTTGGGGATTTTTACTGGTATATTTCCACGCATTACCCAATAAATTTTCCAGCATTACTGCTAGTAATATTTGATCGCCCCACGCGACGATCCCATCAGCGATCGCAAACTCAACTACTCGTTCTGAAGCAGAAAGTTGTAGAGAAGAAGCAGTCTTTTTTGCTAGCTGGCTCAAATCAACTTCAGTAAACGAAATTTCGCTGCTAGTTAAGCTAGAAAGATGTAATAAATCATCGATAAACTTACCCATTTGCTTAGTAGTCGCACGTATATTTTCCAAATATTTTTTAGCTTTTTCGTCTAACTGGGAACTATATTTATGAAGGATCGACCAACTGAAACCGTCAATGGCTAGCAAGGGATTGCGTAAATCGTGGGAAACAGAATAGGAAAAAGCTTCTAGCTCTTTATTAGTAGCCTCCAGTTGAGCGGCTCTACGTTTTAAATCTTCATTTAATTGTTTGATTTCTGCTTCTGCTGCAATGCGATCGCTAATTTCTTTTTGTAAAATTTCGTTTTGTTCTAATAGTTTTTTTTGCAAATTACAAAGATTTAAGTGATTATTTATCCGTGCTAAAACTTCTTCATATTGCAAGGGCTTTGTTACGTAGTCAACTCCCCCTATTTCAAATGCTACGACCTTATTTTCCGTCTGAGATAAGACAGTCATAAAAATAACCGGAATATTTTTAGTTAATTCGTTCCTTTTTAATCTACGGCAAGTTTCAAAACCATCCATTCCCCGCATTATCACATCTAATAGAATGATATCCGGTTGGCTGGACTCCGCTTCTTTTATGGCTATTTCACCAGTTTTGGCTAGAAATATTTTAAATCCATATTCTGTTAGTAATTTCATTAATTCATCTAATTTTTCAGGGTGATCGTCTACGATTAAAATAGTTTCTTTTTGGCTTTCTTGCATATCAATCTTCGGTTTACAGTTTGTTTTCATGCTTTGTAATAAAATTTTACTGGCTTAATTTTACTAAAATTTAGCTTTAAAACAGGCAACTTTAATATTTTTAACTTTAAAAATATTAACCTACTTTTTCCTGCCTAGCATTATTGTTTTTCATCCATTAATGTGATGAACAATATAGTTACATCTTAAAACGCGAACATTCCGATTATTGTTCAAACAATAGTATATAGTAATCATTCATCATTGTAACTTACCTATAATTTCTGAAAATATCTAACATAATTGATATAGATTATAATAAATTCTTAGGATATTAAGACGAATATCAAATATCACTTAAATATTAAAATAATCAAACTAATTAATACTCATTTTGCATAGTAATTATATTAAGAATTTTTGTATATATGATAATAAGTATTTTACTCAATAACTAACCCTACCATTAAATAGCAACAGTGCCAAGATCGTCAGGAGTCAAATGGGAGTGTACTACTTGTCCATCTCGGAACCAGACAATACGATGAGTCTGACGAGCTACTTCTGGTTCGTGAGTTACCATGACAACAGTAATACCTGTTTGATTAAGTTCTGTAAAAATATCCATTACTTCCTGAGTAGTTTTGGAATCTAAAGCACCCGTTGGTTCATCCGCTAATAATAAAACAGGTTTATTGACAATTGCACGAGCGATCGCAACCCGTTGTTGTTGTCCTCCAGAAAGTTGATTTGGCTTATTATTCATCCGATTTGCCAATCCTACCCGCTTGAGTGCTTCCGCCGCGCGATCGCTTCTTTCCCCCGCAGGTACACCCGCATAAACCATTGGCAACATCACGTTTTCCAAAGCACTTAATTGCGCCAACAAATGGAACTGCTGAAACACAAATCCCAATTTAAGATTGCGGATGCGAGCTAATTCTGAATCTCCTAATGTTGACACATCCAACCGATCCAAATAGTAACGACCGGAAGTAGGACGATCCAAGCAACCGATAATATTCATTGCTGAAGATTTACCAGAACCGGACGCACCCATAATCGAACAATATTCTCCTTCTTCTACTATTAGATTAACCCCTCGCAATGCGAACACTTCAGTATTGCCAGAACCGTAGATTTTAGAAATATCTTCCATCCGAATGATCGCTGGTTTAGAATTAGTATCTAAGGTGGAATCTTGTGTAACGATTTGGTTTTGCATTTGGATTTTTTAATGAATTAAGCACTTCTTAAAGCAACAATCGGGTCGAGTTTCGCTGCTCTCCTGGCGGGTACAACGCCAAAGAACAGACCAATACCGCCAGAAATCCCTACTGCCAGTATAATTGCGATCGGCGATATACCCGCTTTCAAAGGTGTGAGAGCGCCCACTAACATCACTCCCCCTACACCAATTCCAGTACCAACTAAACCGCCTGCTGCTGATAAAATAATCGCTTCGATCATGAATTGAATGAGAATATCATGCTGAGTAGCACCAATTGCTTTGCGAAGTCCAATTTCGTGGGTGCGTTCGGTAACGGAAACCAGCATGATATTCATCACGCCAATACCACCAACTAAAAGAGAAATTCCCGCAATTGCTGCTAGCATCAGTGTCAGCGCACCCGTGATCGTATCTACTATTTGCAGCACATCCTTTTGCGTGCGAACGGTAAAATCATCTTCGGTGGTAATTTTATGTCTTAATCGCAACAAATTACTAATCTGAAATTGTGCCGCTCTAATGCTATTAGAATCTTTGGCAGAAACAGAAATAAACGATACTTCCATTCCATAAGGAGAAGTACGCCCCATAATGCGATTCGCCATTGTCGTAAGCGGCAAATAAACGGCATCATCTTGGTTACTTCCCAAGAAAGAGCCTTTAGATTCCATCACACCAATTACCAAGAAACTGAGATTTTTTACCCGAATTCTTTCGCCAATCGGATTTTGATTGTTAAATAATTTTTTAACTACGTCCGATCCCAGTACAACTACTTGGTTATTCGATTTGATATCTTGATTTGTAAAAAACCTTCCCTTGTTAACATCAAAACTGCGTACTGACAGAAACTCCGGTGTCACTCCTAAAATTTGAGTGTTAGTATTTTTATTACTATAAACAACTGGTTGTCTGCCTTGAATTTGCGGTGCAACTTCACTGATAGAAGGAACTTGATTTGCGATCGCTTTCGCGTCCTCCCATACTAAAGTCCTTGGTACATCTCTGTTGCGCTGCGCGTTTTGATTGCCGGGGATAATAAATAATACGTTTGGCCCCAATGATTCAAACTGTTCGGAGGCTAGTTTTTGAGCGCCCTGTCCGATTCCCACCATTGCTATTACAGAAGCATTACCAATGATAATCCCTAACATGGTAAGGCTGCTTCGCAATTTATTCGCAACCAAAGTTTTGGCTGCCATTTTGATGCTTTCAACAATATCCATGCTTCAATTTTAGATTTTAGATTTTCGATTTTCGATTGGGGAATTATAGAAGTCAGGAGTCAGGAGTCAGAATTCACAATACAAAACAACTATTCTTTCCCTTATACATCTTTTCTCTTTCCCTCTTCCCTAGCCCCTAGCTCCTAGTTCCTTTTCTCTCACTCTTCTGGTTGTGGTCGATAATTTTTGGGCAAGTCGATGTATATTTGTTCTCCTTCTTTTATACCATCGAGAATTTGAGTTTGGTCTTGAATGGTTGTACCGATCGTTACCGGACGAAACTCAGGTTTATTTTCCTTACCCGGTATCATCACGCCGGTTTGTCCTTTTTCAGTAACGATCGCAACTGTCGGTACTACCAAAGCACCTTGTACTTCCTTACCCAAAAAAGTCAGATCGACGTTCATTCCCGATCGCAATTCATCCAATCCCGTATCGAGCGCTACCCGTACTTGGAAAGAAGTTACGTTTTGATCTACGACTGCTTCCGGCGCAATCAAACGCACGCTGCCTTTAAATACCTGGTCGGGATAAGCATCTGCCACTACCTCAACTGCTTGCCCTTGTTTGATATTACCAATATCTACTTCTGGCACTTTGGCGAGAATTTCCAATCCTCTAGCGATCGCGACGATCGAAGTCGAAGTAGACGCCGCCGTATTAGAACCAGAAGTAGTAGGTGTAACAAAAGCACCCACGTTAGCATATTTTTGCGTAATTACCCCATCAAAAGGTGCTTTGACGATCGTATCTTCCAGTTGCACCTGAATTTGGGCTACCCTACCTTCTGCTTCTTTCACAGATGCTCGTGCTTGAGCGATATCTTCCGGACGAGAACCCCGTTGCAACAAATCTAGAGCTTGTTGAGCTTCTCTTACCACTGCTTCTCGCTGAGCGATTTCCTCTTGGCGCGTACCCCTTTGCAGTAAATCTAAAGCTTGCTGCGCTTCTTTCACCGCCGCTTGTCGTT
This sequence comes from Leptolyngbyaceae cyanobacterium, assembly GCA_036703985.1. GTDB lineage: Bacteria > Cyanobacteriota > Cyanobacteriia > Cyanobacteriales > Aerosakkonemataceae > DATNQN01. The sequence goes on along the minus strand of DATNQN010000071.1, from coordinate 89,254 downwards.
GGGTAATTTCCGCTGGCGAAGTACCCAATTGTACTTGTGCCAAACGTCGCCTCGCTTCTTCCAGATTAGCCGTTGCCGTCCGGTAATCGGCCATTGCTTCATCGAAGCGATCGCGAGTAATTGCTCCCTGTTGCTGCAAACTTTGATACCTATCTACCCGTGTCTTAGCTAAATCCGTCCTGACTTGGGCTGCATTTACCTGAGCTTCGGCGGCGGCAATTTGTTGGGGATTAGCAGTTTGCACCGATGTTAATTGAGCTTGTGCTTGAGCTAAACGCGCTCTAGCTTGAGCAATCTCTTCCGGACGACTACCCGCTCGTGCTTGGGCTAATTGAGCTTGTGCTTGAGCTAAACGCGCTCTGGCTTGAGCTATTTCCTCCGGGCGATTTCCAGCCCGTACTTTATCTAAGCTTGCTTTAGCTTGATCTAATCTGGCTCTGGCTTGCAATAACTGAGCTTGGATGTCTTCATTATCCATCCGGGCAATGATTTGTCCTTGCTTTACCACATCTCCCTGTTCTACTCGCAAATCAGCTAGCAGCCCAGCTGTTTTCGGACTGAGGTTAACGGTTTGCACGGGAACAACCGTTCCACTGGCAGTAATCCGCAGATTGATATTTCTTGATTGCACTGCTACCGTCAGATTGGCAATGTCTGACTTAGGTGTTGCTCGATTTAAGTATAAGTATGTGCCAGCAGAGACACTCAATAGACTGGCAGCGAGCAATCCCACCAGCCAGGGAGTCCGCTGGCTGACTTGTTTGCCCTGGTCAAATTTTTTGCCAATAAATGGAATTTGCATAATCTTAATTTTTTCTAATCCGCAACTAGAGAACAGCCCCTTACCGTTTTTGTTTACTAGGGGAGAAGCAGCCTAGTCTTAGTGACAGAATTTGCGTAAGGATGAATAAAATACCGTAATGATACCTTAAAGCTTCATTTTTCTTAATACTAACGATTCCTCAATCTATAAAGCATCACCCAGTAGGGTATTTATGATGTTATAGAAAGCACTTTCTACTAACCTATAATTAATTCTTCGATCGCAATTTTCCATCAGGATGGGTTCCAAGGCAGGAAGCTCCAAGACAGAAGGCTCCAAGGCATAAGTCAAGCATTCATTTCTCTTTACTTCATCCTTTATCCTTCATCCTTTCCCCTAGCCCCTAGCGATAAATGGCAGTGTTAACATGATCGAAAAAGTATTTCCTGCCTTCATGGATTGAGGGAATACAGGGCGTGGTAGTACGTCCGTTAAGGGTCACACCTTACAAAAAGGTTCGATCGGGCAAATGTAATATTTGTCTAGAAAACCTGTAACTATGGTTGAAGCTAGTAGAAGACATCTTTTGATTTCGAGGCTGTACTGTGCCCACTAATCGCAAATCTTGGTTTAAATTTCTGCTGATCTTTGGAATTTGGAGTATAGCTGGGCCAGTTTTCGGGCAGGCACTCGTACCCCACACCCTGCAACTCGATTCAAACCAGCTAGAGCAGCAGGGCGTCGGGCTAGCGCAGGAAGCTGCCCAGCTAGCACAATTCCAACAATACGAACAAGCCTTGTCACGCGCAAGGTTAGCCACTCAGTTAGCTCCCAAAAATTATCAAGCTTGGTTCCTCTTAGGAGGGCTCTATTTACAAACAAATCAAGCCGATAAAGGCGTTGAGGCATTACAAAAGGCCAAAGTTCTCAACCCTAACGAAGCAGCGATTCAATTTGCGCTGGGGTCGGCTTATTTTCAGCAAGAAAAGTACCAAGCATCAATCGATGCCATTCAAGAGGGGTTAAAGCTCAAACCCAATTCCCGCGATGCTTTATTTGATTTGGGTAATTCCTATTATCGATTAAAAAATTATTCGGAAGCGGTCGCTCAATATCAAAAAGCCGTTGGTGTAGATGCCACATTTTGGCCAGCCATTAACAACATCGGATTGATTAAATACGAACAAGGCGATGTTGACAGCGCTATCAAACAATGGCAAGCCGCGCTTGCGGTGGAAAAGGAGGCAGCAGAACCCAAACTAGCGATCGCAGTTGCCCTTTACACCAAAGGCGAACAGGAAAAGGGTTTGGCAATGGGAGAAGATGCCCTGCGGATCGACGATCGCTACGGCGATATAGATTTCTTGAAAGAAAATCTTTGGGGCGATCGTTTGCTCAAAGATACCAAACAACTTTTAGACACTCCCAGAATTCAAGCTACTCTCGCCCAAACTCACGGTCAACCACCGACAGAAGAGTCCCAACGTTAAGGAACACAGGGGAAAGGGAAAATACACAAGATAGCTAATTTATCTTTAAAACGGTTCCGGCTTAAGTTGATGGCGGAAAAAACCAAAAAATTAAAAATAAAGAATGGATGATGTTTCATTTTTTATTTTTAATTTTTTTATTTTTTTGGACTAAATTAAATTACATTTCCGATCGCGCGAACTTTTTTGGAAAAAAAATTATCGGGATTTGCGATCGTCCTAACAATAAACTTGAAATATTCCCTTCTCCATTCCCCTACTCCCCTACTCCCCTGCCCCCCTGCACCCAAATAAAAATTCCCTATATAGTAGTACATATGTATTTAGTGGCAATGCAGACCGGGCATTTAGCCCGAGATGCGGTTGTCTGAATTTTGGCTAAAAATAGAATCCAGAGTCGGGAGTCCTGAGTAACAAAACCTTGCATTCAGGCATCCCGGCATTGGAAGATGCCACTAGATGCGTTAGCGAAGAACCCACCCAAGCGATCGCTTGCCTCGATCTTTCCCACAGCACTGGCTTCAACAGTGCTATAGCTAAAAGCAGGTTCTCGATTTGGGTGGCGTTAAAGGGGATGTGTCTATGTTGTTAGTCTTTTGGCAGCAGTGCCATAATTTGATCCACAAACTGTTGATGATCGACCACTGGTTTAGAGATATAGCCATCGGCACCACTTTGTTTGAGAAAGTTTTCCCGATCGCCCTCCATCGCGTGAGCCGTCACCAGGATAATCGGCAGTTTGGCCGTTTGAGGGTTAGACTTCAACATTTGGGTGATTTTGATACCGTCAACAGCCTTGCCTTGGTAAACACTGCGGGCCAGGGAGACATCCATCAAAATGAGATCCGCTTGACCAGACTGGGCTAGCTTTATCACCTCTTCCACATCTTCAGTACCCTTGACATCTAAGCCACCTCGCTTAGTCAAGATCTTCGAGAAAACTCGATAATTAATCGGGTCATCTTCCACAATCAGAACGGTTTTCATGACTTTTTCCTGTGAGCTTGATTCAAAATAAGGCAGTCATAGCTCCTGCCGTTTGATACTACTGTGAAAAGAGTTGGCTCCGTCACCATTAGTTATCTTTTATTAGTCGTAAGGAACGTGAACTCATGGCAAAACAACTGAACCTTCTCTCAACAGGACAGGTTATCACCACTGCCCTGCATACGGAGATGCAACGGTCATATCTTGAATATGCCATGAGTGTCATAGTCGGGAGGGCATTACCCGACGTTCGCGACGGGTTAAAGCCAGTTCATCGCCGCATATTATACGCGATGCACGAACTGGGCTTAACACCAGACCGCCCCTACCGCAAATGCGCCCGCGTAGTCGGAGACGTTTTGGGAAAATATCACCCCCACGGCGACCAGGCGGTTTATGATGCTCTGGTACGAATGGTGCAGGATTTTTCCTGTCGCTATCCCTTACTCGCCGGTCATGGCAATTTTGGCTCGGTAGATAACGACCCACCGGCAGCGATGCGTTATACCGAAACCCGCCTGGGAGCCATCAGCCATGAAGCCTTGCTGTTAGAAATTGGCGAGGCAACCGTTGACTTTATCTCCAATTTTGACAATTCCCAGCAGGAACCTGTGGTATTGCCGGCGCAATTACCCATCCTTTTACTCAATGGTTGTGCTGGAATTGCCGTCGGAATGGCCACTAACGTACCGCCCCACAATTTAGGGGAAGTAGTGGATGGTTTGATTGCTTTAATCGATAAGCCGGATTTGTCGGAAGACAAGTTACTGGAGTTGATTCCCGGGCCGGATTTTCCCACGGGCGGGGAAATTGTGGGAACAGAGGGCATTCGCGAAGCTTACACTACTGGCAAAGGTAGTATCACCCTGCAAGGAGTGGCCAAAATTGAAGAAATCAGCCGTCGAGCGGCTGGTAAATCGAAAACCCAACATCGGACGGCAATTGTGGTCACTGAGTTGCCTTTCCAGGTGAATAAGGCATCCTGGATTGAAAAAATGGCCGATCTGGTTAACCAAGGGAAAATCGAAGGGATTGCCGATATCAGAGACGAATCCGATCGCGAAGGCATCCGGGTAGTGGTGGAACTCAAACGAGACGCCAATCCGCAAGAAGTTTTAGACCAGCTTTACAAGCAAACTGCCCTTTGCAGTAATTTTGGGGCAATTATGCTGGCATTGGTAGACGGGCAACCGCGCCAGTTAACCCTGCGTCAGTTATTACAAGAATTCTTGAGTTTTCGCGAACAAACTCTCACCAGACAATACACTCATGAGTTAGAACAAACCCAAAGGCGTATTCATGTAGTGGAAGGTTTGTTAGCGGCGTTGGAAAATTTGGATACAGTGATTGAAATTCTCAGAAATGCTCCCGATGGCAGTACGGCTAAACTTACATTGCAGCAGCGGTTTAATTTTAGCGATCGCCAATCTGATGCCATTCTATCCATGCCCCTACGACGCCTCACAGGTTTGGAAAGGCAGCAATTACAGCAAGAATTCGACGATTTAGCTGCCAGAATCAGCCAGTTACAAAGATTGTTAAGCGATCGCCAAGAGTTTCTCAAAGCCCTCAAAAAAGATTTGCGAAACCTCAAAAAGAAATTCGCCGATCCCCGTCGCACTCGTATTCTCGGTAATTCAGCGATTCCTGCAACTCGGAAAAGCGATGAGAAAGAAAAAGGGAGAGCAGCAGAGGGAAAAAATGAAGAAAATACCGTCAGTAAAACCAAAAAACGGAAAATTTCCCCATCTTCCACCCCCTCTTCCGAACCAGCAGAAATACAACCTTCCCTTTTCCCGCCACCACCTCCAGAAGAGGTAGTTGTCGAATTTACTTACAAAGGTTACGTGCGGCGACTATCCAAAAATGGCAAATCTCCATCTTTGAAATCCAGCGATGACTTTATCGTTAAAAGCTTAACAGCAGACACTCAAAAAGATTTGGTCGTCATTACTGGGAGCGGGAAAGCTTACCCGGTGAAAGTTGGCGATATTCCCCCCACTTCTAGCGGAAATAAAGGAACGCCTCTCGTTACGTTGTTACCCCAAGCAAAGGAAACGCCGGAAACTTTAGCTGCATATTTCTTATTACCAGATGCTCTAGAAACAGGTAGTTTGGTAATCGCCACCCAGCAAGGACGGATCAAAAGAGTCGGAATGTTAGAGTTTGCTAACTTTACCCGTCGCGGTTTGACACTGCTGAAACTGAAAGATGATGACCAATTATTACACGCTAACTTAATTGGTTCTAACGAAGAATTGATTTTGGCAACTGGTGGCGGACGTTTACTGCGTCTTTTAATCAACGAGGAACAATTACCCGTGATGGGAAGAACCGCTCAAGGGTTGCAAGGAATTCGATTGCGACGTTCCGAGGATTTGATAGGTGCTGCTACACCGCTTCGAGACCAAAATATTTTCATAATTTCTCGGTTGGGATATGCTAAACGCTTACCAGTTAGCGCGATGCCTTTGGCTCAATTGGGTAATATTGGTACTCAAGCGCTTCAATTTACCAGTCAGTCTGATGCTTTGGCAGGGATGATATTAGCTATTCCGAAGTCTGAGGTTATGTTAGTAACTAGTAACCAAAGAACTCTCAAAGTAGCTGTGGATAAAGTGAAGTTCTGGGGGAAAGATGGAACTGGCGATCGCATCGTTCAACTCGAACCAGAAGAAAGCATAATTAACGTTATCAATTGATATTTGGTAGTGGGTAGTTGGTAGTATGTAGTGAGATTATTTTCTATTACCTACTACCAGCTTTAATGAAATAATGCTACTTTTGTGATTAAAACAATGCGTATTCTTGCCATTGGTGATATTCACGGTTGCTCGATCGCTTTCGATACGCTCTTAGCTGCGCTAGAACTAAAACTAGAAGATAAAATTATTACTCTTGGTGACTACGTAGATCATGGCCCAGATGCGAAAGGTGTAATTGATAGATTGATCGGTTTATACGATCGAGGTCAATTAATCCCACTCCGAGGAAATCACGAACAAATCTTGCTTAACTCTCGTTCTGATGGCAAATTATCTCCTTGGTTAGATTGGGGCGGAAAAGCAACTCTAGCTTCTTATTCTCGATCCGAAGATGGCGGAAACTTAAAGGAAATACCCGATCGCCATTGGGATTTCCTAGAAAATAAGTGTGTAAATTGTTACGAAACGGACACTCACTTTTTCGTACACGCCGAAGCAGATCCCGATTTACCCCTAGCCGAACAACCGGAATATATATTGTTTTGGGGATTTAGCGATCGACCATTGCCGCATTTTTCTGGCAAAACCATGATTTACGGACACCACACTCAAGAAAATGGTTTACCCCTCAATCTCGGTCACGCTATTGGTATTGATACTTGGGCTTACGGAAATGGTTGGTTAACTTGTTTAGATGTAATCAGCAGAAAAGTTTGGCAAGCTAATCAAGCAGGTCAAAAAAGGGTTTTCTGGCTCAATCAAATTTAAAAGCAAAAAGCAGATATTTATCAATTTTTATCAACATTGAAAATTTCCATAATCTGCTTTTTGTCAGTAATTATAATTCAATGAAAACTGACCGATACCGTAGGCGCAAAGCCCTGCGCCCGTAAATCAGTACCTTGAATTACGATTTTACGACCATTTGGCGAACCATCAAAAACTATTTGAAAAAATTGTTCGGTGCGACTAGTTAAAGCAGTATTTTCCGTCAACCCTTTCTCAGTAAAAGCTTGACGATAAAACGCAACCAATTCATCAAAACTGAGATTAGTTTCAAAAAGTATATCTATTTCGCCCTCAACAATTTTAGAAGGAGATTCTCTATAATTTTGAGCATTTGGCGGGACGGGAAATACGGTGTAGCGAGATGCAGTTGCTTGCATAGTATTACCACTATTATAGCTAATATCGGTTATTGCCGGATCGCCCGTAACAGCTTGCAGCGTTTTAGAAGTATCCGCTTCTCCAATGAGGGTAAATGCACCCCAATCTCTCGGATTAGGAAATTGTTTCATCGTTTGCAACATTGCACTTCGTAAAGCTTGTACTTTATCGGAACCATTTTTAAGATTCTGGTAAAATGCAGTCATAAGTTCGGCAGTAGGGCCATCCGGTACCGCCCACAAAGAAACGATTACGCTAGGTGTTCCCGCGCCGATAAACGATCGAGAAAGCCCGACTACTCCATCGCCAGTAATTTTACCTTTTCCCGTATCGCAAGCACTTAACACAACTAATTCTGCATTTAATTTTAAAGCAATGATTTCTCGTGCTGTTAAAAATCCATTATCACGACTGGAGGGAGCTAATGCGAGGGAACTAAAAAAGCCTCCCGCATCATCTAAAAGACCGTGAGTTGCTAAATGAATGATGCGTGCTTGAGAAATTCGTTGTGCTATAGCAGTTTTAGTTGCAGCGTTACCAGTGATAGCTTGTGCGTTAAAAATTTTTGCGATCGCGTTAGCTTCTCTTTCCGCTCCCGGTAAACTAGATAATTGTTGTGGTGGACTGCCTTCTTCAGTTAAACTCGGCATCGTCGGATTACCCACGATCAACACGCTTTTGATAGTATCTCGAATCGCTTTTTGTTGTTGGCGCGTTAAATCTAAAACTTGAAATGAAGGAGCGTTAATAATCGTATGTTTTTCAATTAAATACTTTCCAGCCCGATCTTGCAGCGCCGCAAATGGAACTAAAAATAAAGAATCTTGAGGTATAAAAGTAACCCTAGAGCTAGGATCTGTCGGTAATTTGTCAGCAATGGGTTCTATTAACAGTTGATGCAGTTCTTGCAATCTTTGGTTAAAACCTAAGCGCGAATTCGCTTCAGTTCTAGCCGTTATTGCTAACCCCCTTCCTCTGGCACCGATTGACTCGCGTGTTAGTTGTACTAACTCCCCTATTAAAGCATTTTTTTCATTTAAATTTATTTGTTTAAATGCGATTTCACCTGTAGGCTTTACCACCCAAATTAATAAATTTTTAGCTGGTAGTTTAGCTAAATCATCAAAATTAATAATTTTATAAGGCCGAAATTCGTAGATAACTGAATAAGTTACTATTGTAGAATTTTGTGCTTTAGCAATTTGCTTGATTTGCTCGATATTAGGAGATGGGATATCTGCTTGAAATCCCGAATTATTTTCTAAGCGACGAGCTAATAACCCTACAAAAGCACGAGTCCGACCGCGTTCTGCTAATTCTAGAGCTTTTTCTATTTTATTTAGATCAACTAAAACCTTCTGCAATTGCCGCATTACTTCTACTTCATCTTCGTACATATCTGGATTAAACAGACCCTTGCTGATACTGTCTTTTATGCCTATCTCGTAGTGTTCGATAGATGAAAATAAAGCTTTTTCTGATTCTGCAATATTACCAGCTTGAAATAAATTAACTCCGATCGCGTTTAAACGATATGCTTTGTGAAGGGGAAGCCCATTTTTGCTCAGAGCGATCGCTTGATTCAGTAGTTCGATCGCCTTTTGGTAATTCCCTTGAGCATTGTAAACCCAACTAAGATGTTCTAGAGAAAAAGATTCTTCATCATTTTTTAGTCGCTCCCGATTTTCCCGTGCGAAAGCTAAATTTTCCTCGTAGATTTCACGTCTTTTTTGAATATCGTCCATTAAGTAATACACGTATCCCATTTGTTCCCTAGCTGACCACTCCAGATTTGGATGATCTCCTGCTTTGGCAATTTGCACTGCTCTTTGAAGACCGTCAAGAGCTTGTTGGTATTTCCCTGCTTGTGCTTCTTTTATGCTTGCTGTCATTAATCCAATTATTGTTTTTATATCATCTGCTGATAACTCTTTTGATAAATTTTTATAAGTCGATTTCGGCAAGTTACATTTATAAGATAAATTATGACAATAACTAGTTTCATGAATAACTCGGACAGGGTTAATCATTTCGGCTTTCCCAAAATTAGTTAACAACAAAGGAGAAAAGAGTACCGTAGTAGCGAGATTTTTTAGTATCATTTTTTTCAATTTTGGAGTAAAGTAAGCTGAACTGGTAGTGTTTACCAAACTCAGCGATATTGTTTTAAGCATAATCAATAAAAAGTGATTCGTCAAAATCCAAAATCAATTTGTTTTTTCCACAGCTTACACCGATCTAACAACCCAACGGATAATTGATAATTGCTAAATTCTTAGTTCTATGATATTACTTTGTTGAAAATACCATTGAAAATAAAATAACCAAATAGAAAATGACCGGATAGGTTGTAATTGATAATGGAATCCGGATTCCCACAAAAGATATTAATAAGTTGTTCAAAACCATTCTTACAGGTAGATAGTTTTTTATCCCGTTCTGATTCGGTAACTAGTTTGCGGCTAATTTTTTTAATATATCTATTGCTAATCTTCTAATTTTTATCATGCTTTAATCGTAGAAGATTCTCATCCGGCTGCTCGTAAAATTGCGCTTGACTTGCGAAAATTGGGTGCAGTACCGATCTTTCATCACCAAAGTGAAGTAACTGTCGAGTAGGTAGTAAAATTTAAATCGGATGCGATCGTATTAGATTTGCTGCTTCTCCATATGTTTGGCTGGGATGCGTTAGCACAAATAAAAGCTGATTCCCGTACTAAAGATATCTCTGTGATAGATGAAAGATCGCGAACTTTAACGATGGGGTCTGCCGAGTATTGGGTTAAAACCATCTCTCACCACAATTTTACGCGCTTTAAACAGGATTTAACCAGAAATAGACCACTTTACCCAATAAACTTGTTTAATTACCGCTTCAGATAAATTAGCGCAACCGCTTATTTTATTGGCAGAAGATAATGAGGCTAATATTTCTACAATTATAGATTACCTGGAGGTACAAGGTTATCGAGTAACATTAGCTAGGAATGAAATATAAGCGGTGGAGATGGCAAAGATATGAAAGCCCGATCTGATTTTAATGGATATTCAGATGCCGGAAATGATTCGTCCGATTAGATTTGATAGTGACTACAGCTACCATTCCGATGATTGCCATCACTTCTTTAGCAATCCCTGGAGATAGAGAAAAATGCTTAGTAGCGTCTGTTAACGAGTATCTTACCAAATCAGCCAGTTTGAAAAACTTAATGGTTGCGATCGCCCAATACCTTCAACATCATTAAGCAGCGGGAACACTTAACTTAGATATTGAGGGTAATGGTGAGTAGGGGTAGGATGGGGTAATGGGAAGATAAGAGGATGGCAAACGCTACTGATGAGCCAGAAAATTTTTACTTCATCCTTTATCCTTTATACTTCATCCTTCTAATGACTGACATGAGTAGAAAAAATTCTGTATTAGTGATTGACGACGATCGAAACAGTTTTGAAGTAATAGAGGCATTGCTATATAAAGAAAATTATGATTTTACTTATATTTCTAGTGGCAAAGAAGCATTAACTCTTTTAAGTTCGATTAATCCAGATGTAATTTTATTAGATGTTATGATGCCGGAACTTGATGGCATCGAAGTTTGCCGTCTCATTAAATCAAACCCTACCTGGAAGCACATTCCGATTATCATGGTAACCGCTCTCAATTCTAAAGAAGATTTAGGGCGTTCTTTTGAAGCGGGAGCCGACGATTTCTTGAATAAACCGATTAGCGGGATTGAACTGCGTGCTCGCGTCCGCTCGATGATGCGAATCAAACAACAATATGATGCGTTACAAGAAACTCTTCAATTGCGAGAAGACCTATCTAATATGGTAGTTCACGATTTAAGAAATCCAGTAACTAATATTATTTTAAGCGCTCAATTATTGTTATTGCAAAATCAATTTGATGGTAAAAATTTAGAAAGATTACATCTCATTCAATCATCAGCAAGGCAACTAAACGACCAGATCAACGATTTGCTAGTATTAGCTAAAATGGAATCTGGTAAACTAGTACTGAATTTAATAGAAGTAGACCTTAATCATTTGGTGAAAGATGCGATATCCCATTTTAATGAAATCGCTGGTTCCAAAAAGTTAAATTTAATTACTCAACTGCCAGAACGGGGAAGAATTATATCGGCAGATGACAATTTGTTGCATCGCGTATTAGATAATTTGCTCTCTAATGCGATTAAATTTTCTCCATCTAAAAGCACTATTACTTTGCAAGTAGAGTATCCCAATGATGGGTTATCCGAAGTAAATTCTTGTCAGCAAGCAATTATTCGGATTGCTGATTGCGGCCCGGGTATCAGCGCTGAAAAGAAGCAGCAAGTATTTGATAAATATGAAGTGGGAAACTTAATCAGCGGGGCTTCTCAAATTGGTCTCGGCTTGACTTTTTGTAAAATGGTAACGGAAGCACACGGGGGTAGAATATTGGTGGAAGATAATCAGCCCCAAGGTTCGGTCTTTATTGTAGAAATTTGAGGTTAATAATCGTACCAAACGATCGTCCGATCGCAATCTCAATATATTTAACAAAAAACTGGGAATTTGTTGTGGCACAGGTTGTTTTAGAAAACGTTTACAAAAGCTTTTCCGATCGCAAAAGCGAACAAGAGCGCAAAGAGCGACCGACAGAGGAACTGCTTTCCCCTTCCGGGTCTTCCGGTGCCATTTTGCGGCGCATTAACCTGACGGTAAATGATGGGGAATTTATGGTATTAGTAGGGCCGTCAGGTTGCGGTAAAAGCACTCTGTTGCGCTTGATAGCTGGTTTGGAGGAGTTAACAGGGGGTAATATTTGGGTGGGCGATCGGATGGTGAACGATCTGCCACCGAAAGAAAGAGACATCGCAATGGTGTTTCAAAATTACGCTCTTTATCCCCACATGACGGTTTACGATAACATTGCCTTCGGACTGAGGCGGATGAATCGGGGGGAAGAAAATCGCAGTTCTTTACCGTTTTGGGCAGAAAATTTGTTGGTGGGAATAACGCGATCGCTTCCGAAAGGACTGCGCTATCTACCAGCGCAAGAAAAAGCGATCGATCGACAAGTGCGTACCGTCGCCCAATTATTACAAATAGATTCTCTGCTAAACCGACTACCCAAACAACTCTCCGGCGGACAAAAGCAACGGGTAGCATTGGGAAGAGCGATCGCCCGCAATCCCCTAGTTTTTTTAATGGATGAACCCCTTTCTAACTTAGATGCCAAACTAAGAACGGAAACTCGCGCTCAAATTGTCAAATTACAGCGACAATTAGGCATTACCACGATCTACGTTACCCACGATCAAACCGAAGCGATGACAATGGGCGATCGGATCGCCGTCATGAATCAAGGTCAAATTCAACAACTTGCCGATCCGATCGAAATATACAATCGCCCAGCTAATATGTTCGTTGCTCAATTTATTGGTTCTCCCCCAATGAATTTTATCCCAGTGGAATTGCAACGGCCTCTATTAATTAGCAATCCTTGCTTCCGCCTCACTTTACCCAATACTTGGGAACGATCCTTACAAAAATTGAATGGAAATTCTTTAATTTTAGGTATTCGTCCAGAACATCTCAACTTGAGTTTACCCGCACCCAAAAATTTACAAGTGCAAGTAGATTTAGTGGAAGCTTTGGGAAATGAAACTCATTTATCAGTTCATCTAGTAGAAGCTGCTACTAGCGAAAATGCCAGTTTACAGGTCAGAATTCCCCCTGATAAATCAGTGCGCGTCGGCGAAGTACTTTGGTTATCGATCGCACCGGACAAAATACACCTATTCGATCCAGAAACTGGTTTAGCGGTTAGCCATCGTTAGGGTATGGGGGGATGGGGAAAGGGAAAGGGCAGAGAATAGTAAGCTGCTACGCATTTAATTTTGATATTGAGCTTGATGGGGAGATGGGGGGATGGGGGGATGGGGAGATGGATTGACAGTTTTCCTCGACACTCGGAAATATACAAATTAGATGCGATGCAAGCTTACTATTTCACTTAAGCGCTGTCACTTTTATATTTTGGCAGGGGGGCAGGGGGCAGGGGGAAAGATAAGTGACACGGTTAAAGTTAATTGGTATAGCTACTTGGTATCTTAAAAATTCACACTTCATCCTTTCCTCGCCCTGCCAGAAAAGTCACATCATCCCAAAGCAGGATACCTCTTATGCAAAAGGTTGCACTTTTGCCAAATATTTGTTATGTTTGTTTACATAATGCAATAAAGCTTTATTATTTAAGGTGAAAGCTATGCAAACTCAAGATCGCAACAGTGGCAAATTTGGCTTTACTCCTCAAGCCGAAAATTGGAACGGTCGCTTAGCGATGATCGGTTTCATTGCTGCATTGGTCACCGAACTATTTAGCGGTCAAGGCGTACTGCACTTTTTAGGCTTAATGTAATTTTTCAGTTTTTTATATCTCTGGGAATGTCAACGAAAAATTAACTGGGTGTTCATTACTTAAACGCCCAGTTTTTTCTTATCGATCGGAAAAAGCTCCGATACAAATAGCGATCGGAGCTTTTGAGTGGCAACTAATTTGTTGCTAACGAATATACTCTTTCAGAATGCTGTTACGGTTAGGATGGCGTAACTTGCGAAGAGCTTTAGCTTCGATTTGGCGAATTCTTTCGCGGGTAACGTTGAAAATCTGGCCGATTTCTTCCAGAGTCTTCATACGACCATCATCTAAACCGTAGCGCAACCGTAAAACATCTCTTTCTCGCGGACTTAAAGTATCGAGAACGCTTTCTAAATCTTCTCTGAGTAGATTTTTGGAAACTTGATCTTCTGGAGTTTCCCCATCAGATTCAATAAAATCGCCTAGTCGAGAATCTTCTTCTTTCCCAATTGGTGTTTCTAAAGAAATTGGCAACTGAGCGGATTTAGCGATGAAACGCAACTTCTCGATGGTCATTTCCATGCGAGTAGCGATTTCTTCTTCAGTTGGTTTGCGACCCATTTCTTGGGAAAGCAATTTGGTTGTTTTCTTAATACGAGAAATGGTTTCGTAAAGGTGAACTGGTAGGCGAATAGTACGAGACTGATCGGCTATAGCCCGCGTAATTGCCTGACGAATCCACCAAGTTGCGTAGGTAGAAAATTTATAGCCTTTTTCGTGATCGAATTTTTCAGCCGCCCTAATTAAACCAAGGCTGCCTTCCTGGATTAAATCCTGAAATGACAGCCCCCGATTCATATATTTTTTAGCGATCGAAACAACCAAGCGAAGGTTAGACTGAACCATTTTATCCTTCGCCCGCCGACCTAAATGGAGGCGATGACGAAACGCTGGCAATGCCATGTTAACGGCTTGCGCCCATTCGCTATCTTGCGGATCTCGCTCTAAGCGATCGCACAGTTGCTCTCTAATCCGCTCTAGTTCCAATAGATCGGCGATTTTCCTTGCTAATTCAATCTCCTCATCCGCCCGCAGGAGTCGAATTCGACCGATTTCTTGTAAATATAAGCGAATCGAGTCTTCCGTGTAATGCTTTTTCTTGGTTTGGGCTCGACGACGGTTAGAGCGAACCTTACCAGGCTTGCCGTCGTCTTCTTCCGTTTCGGTGGAAACCTCTAACAAATCTTCTCGATCTACTTCTTCCTCTAGGATTAACTCTGCGAGGTCAAAAGTATCAATAGATGGGCGATCGAGGGTTTCTTCCAGTACGTTGTTAGCCTGGGTCATGCCGCGTTCCTCATGCTCCTTTGGGTTAACAAATCAACAACTAAAGATGGGATACATATATCTCCTAACCTTCTAGTCAGTAGTATACCCAACGAGGCTTTAATAATTACTCGATGGTTTGCTGACTAGAGGAAAAAAGTTTTTGCTTCTCGCTAAAAATAAATTTTTTAGTTGAAGCCCGAGTAAAAGACTTTGCGATCGTTTGTAGCAAAGATCTTTCCGATTGTAGCCTTTCTCACAAAAATTGCACGCCGTTATTTCATATTATCCATAAGGTTTTTTCGTTTTTTGCATTGAGGAAAGAAAATAAAATTCCTCCGTTTCCACTACAGTCTTTGGCTCGAAAATACAACCGCTGTGGAAAAAGCTAAAAAATCTATGGATAAGCTAACTTGCGCTTAAAAGTAAAGGGAAAGCTCGGGTGAGCCATTCCTAGAGAATGGGGAAAGTAAATAGGACTTAGATACTGTCCTTATCTTGAATATTAAAGCTAAAAAGATTTTTGCACCCATCTTTTCCTGATTTACTTGAACTAATTGGAACTGTCATTTACCATCAGTCAACTCAATTTATTTTGCTAAATTCTTACCCTGGCAAAACCCCATAACAGATAAGAGGCTGCTAGCTAGTAGGGTGGAATTGAAGGACTCACTCCCGGATGTTGCCCGGAAATCTAGTACAAGAAGGCTCCAAGACTCCAAGGCTCCAAGGAAAAGAGCTTGTAAGATGGCTTTTTCACCTTTTTTTTACTGGTGAGTTATTTCCGCCACTCTCCACTAGTTAAATCCATACCTACCAAGCTAATGAGAACCACCGCTCGCTTTGGAGAGACTTCAATTCTATCCAAGGTTTCAGTGAGTGGCCTTAGTTAAGCTAAGAAGTTTAAGTCGGAATAGACTTGACAAATGGCTAAACTACTCATCTGACATTTTAATTAAATAAACTGCAATCTGGCAGCAATCTGGGTTGAGAAATTAACATTTCTACTACTAAACTACCTAACCGATCCGGATAACTGGAAAATTTATTTTCCTTCAGGAGTAGCGAGTTTGTTGCCAAAGCTGCTCAACTGTAACAAATTTCAGCCCTTGCCGTAACAACTTTTCGATCGTTAAGGCAGCGGTTTGGGCTACATCTTGTCCGCCGCAAGCACCATCGTGCAATACGATCGTAGAGCCATTGCGAACTTGCCGCAGCACTCGCTCTACCACTACCGATACTCCCGGTCTTACCCAATCTTCCGGTACTACGCTCCACATTACGGGTCGATAGTTCCACTGTTGCAAGTATTTCAAGGTTTGAGGGGTAAATATGCCGTTCGGAGGTCGGACATCTCGAACGTTGGTTTGAACGTAGGATAAATCTAACTGGCAGGCATTAGCGATCGCATCTTGAGTTTTTCGCAAGCTTTGCTTTAGTTCCCCGGGTGTTAAACGGGGAAACATCCGATGATCGTAACCGTGCAGACCGAGCCAATGACCTCGCTGATAAACAGCTTTAGCCACATCAGGTGCGCGATTGACGCATACCCCCAACCAAAAGAAACTAGCCACGATTCCATAGTGGTCTAGCACCTCCAACAACTGGGGAGTGTATTGGGGATGTGGCCCATCATCGAAAGTGAGCGCCACCGTTGGTTGGGCGAGACTACCAGCCCACAGACAATTAGGAAAAGCTGGTTTGAGAACCTTGTAGACTAACGGGTAAAAGGGAGCCAATTGCATCGGCAAAATCAAAAAAAGCGAACGCTTAAAAATTAAAAAGTTTTAAGTAATCAGATGACTTGATTTGACTGCTGGTTTTAAATCCAGTGGAATAGCCAAAGGCACTTCGGTATCGGCTAAGTTTTTCATATCGTCGAAAGCTTGCAATCCATCCAGAAGAGCTTCTCGAATCGGGGATGGTTGTTCTCGATCGAGCATCAGGCGAAAATAGTCTGCGATTTCCGATTGGCGAGTTCGATCGTAATCTAATGCCAAACGAGTCAGATAACGAACGGCAATCAGACGTTTAAGCGGATCGCTATGAGCTAAACTGCTCACCATTCGATCCGATTTCGCTTCATCGCGAACCGATTGTCGCCCGAAAATTTGCCAAATTAGCAGTATGAAAATAGCCAGCGTCCCCACACCTTGCAGCATCGCACCAGCACCGATCCAGGGACTCTCCGTATCGACGCCGATCGCCACTGCCGTATAAGTGCTGACACTAGCCAGCCCACCACTAGCGACGGCGATCGTTAATTGACGGTTTGCTCCCCCAAAGATGCGGCGCAGCTTTGACCAATATAACTGCCACTTCCACCCTTGCAGCCGCCAAACCAACCACATTACCAAGACGCCTGCACTGGTAGCTACCCATAGCTTCCAGTTCCAAATCAGTATAGCGATCGCTACCATCAACCCAGTCAGCCAGAACCCCAGACTTCCGAAATACCGACTTGCCAAGGATCTGAAGGCTCTACTTTTGAATTCTGGAAGCGACGAGCTTGGGAGTTGGTTGACTAATTGCTGCCACCAAGACGAAGCCTGTGCCACGTTGCTTACCTGTTAACAGTGAAATAGATTCTAAAAACATGGATCGATATCCACATCTCTAGATGCCAACAATAACACCTACCAGGATACCTAAGCCATAACTATTTCACTAACAAGTCGAGGGAATTTTTCTTCGAGAAGGAAGAGGAAAGAACGGGGACGAGAAATCGACGAGGATCAAAACTGAAAACTAAAATCATCCACGGTAAACTGTCCGTCAAACGCACAGAATGTAACTCGATGTATATTAGGTGCTTTTAAGCTTAAAGGTAGGTTAGGAGGAATTTCCGAATCAGATCCGGCTAGATTTTGTCCGGGGATCTCGACTTGGGTCAATCTTTGGTTATCTCGATCGTAAGCGGATAGAACCAAACGCTGAGAAGTTGTCACGAAAGCTTTGACCAAGCACACCGGTTGGACGAAACTCGCCTCCAACCAACCCGTTTTAGGTGCTCCCATTAAAACCGTCGCGCCAGAATGGGCGGGAAAAGCCGGGTTAGAAGGATGAATCGCTATGCAATTATGAAACAATACTCCCCACCGTTGAAACTGCCTATCTACTACTTCAAAACACTTGAGGTCTTCTAAGTTTAAATAAACATCCGCCGGGGTACTCACTAGTAAGTCAGATTCAGAAGTCGTCTGGCGGCGAGAAGGAGAAGCCAAAAAAGTAGGTATCTCTCCCGCTTCAATCGGTAACCCTAGCGCTGCATACGAGCTACGGCCATCCGATTCTAGACTGCTCTGTTTGGACATAAGACATTCAGAATACATTTCCGATCGTTCCGATTATCTATAACCTTTATTTAAAATCTTCAAAGGTAACAAAAATTTTTCTTATGCTTGGCCAAGCATCTGGAAAAATTTTCTTCACCATACTTGACTGTCCAGTAGATTAGGTGTATCTACTGTTTTTCTGTTACATTAACATGAAAAAACTTTTGTGGGGTGTGACCCCTCAGGGGGTACTTGAGTACCTGTATTTGTTTTGGGTTACGCTTCCTGCTCTATACTGGCCTCAGTATTAGTGATAAAAAATTTACCGAATCTTTAAAGATAAAGAATTTATTTGCTGTTTTCTTTAAACTGGGAAGAGGGAGAGGCAAAGGGAGAGATGGGGAGATCGGGAATTTTGTACTTCATATTTCTTACTTCATAATTTATACTCTCCCCTCCTATCTTCTGGCTTAACGCCTTTTGCTTGGGAGCCTACTGGCTGAAAATCAACCTACTGCTAGAAGAGAAACAAAAGAGGCACGATCGATCCTGAAGATATTTGAGAGCAGTTATCTATGTTTCAACCACCCGGCTTTGAACAAAGTTCAGTAATGACTTCCTTGGGGAGAATGGTTTATTACACCGCTCAAGGGGAGTTATGGCAGCAGTCTAAGGTTGCAGAGAATACAGAAAAAGAATTGCCCATATTAGTGTTTTTACATGGTTTTGGTGGGGGTTCCTCTGCTTACGAGTGGTCTAAAGTTTATCCGGCATTTGCTTGTGAGTACCGCATTTTAGCACCGGACTTAATTGGTTGGGGTCGCTCGAATCACCCCGCCCGCAGTTACCGAATTGAAGATTATCTGACTACCATAACCGAGTTTATCGAACAAACTTGTCACGGGCCGGTGTCGGTAGTTGCTTCTTCTCTGACGGCGGCTTTTACGATCAGAGTAGCGATCGATCGCCCGGAATTATTTCAGTGTTTGATTTTGACGACGGCGGCTGGACTAGCAGATTTCGGTCAAAATTATGCCAATAGCTTATTCGCTCAAGTGGTGAGCGTTCCGATCGTCGATCGGCTAATTTATAACTTGGGAGTAGCCAACCGTAACGCCATTAGAACTTTTTTAGAAGAACGTCAATTCGCCGATCCGGGTCGAGTTTACGATGAAATAGTCGATGCTTATTTAGCATCGGCTTTAGAAGAAAATGCCGAATATGCCGCACTTTCTTTCGTGCGAGGAGATTTGAGTTTCGATCTGTCATTATATATTCCCCAATTAACCGTACCAACGGCATTAATTTGGGGTAAAAAGTCGCAGTTTACGGGGCCAGAAATTGGTGAAAGATTGGCTAAATTGAATCCCCAAGCGATCCGATTTTTCCAACATTTAGAAGATGTGGGATTAACGCCGCAACTCGAACTGCCAGCCGTGACAATCGGGTTAATCCGCCGTTTTTTGCAGGAATTGAATTAATTTTAAGTTGAAATACCGATTTTATTCTTTCTCCCCTTGTCCCCAGCCCCTGCTGCCTCAACTAAGCTGGCTTCCTACTCTTTAATCCGCACGTCAATCACGCTGGCATTGAAATTATAATCGAATCCTTCCAATTCAATTGGTGTTCCAACTTTGACTTTGTTATTACCGAAAACAGGGCCATTTTCGGTAATTTGAGCTTTGCCAGCTAAAGTAATCAGCAAATCAGTGCTGAAATTATCTTTTCTAGGATCGGGAAGTGCTTTGACAGAACCATCCGGTTGAGGAATGAGGACGGTTCTGGGCAATTCTCTGACTGTTTTGATGCCAACGTTAGCGTAGGGTTGATTGCGAATAATAATATTGGTTTTCTGTTTGGTTTGAAATTCCTTGATTAAATTTTGGGGTTCGCGGATACTCAATCCTCGGACTACCAAATCGACCTCAATTGGTTTAGTGGTAACGCCCAGTTGCGCGACAGAACCGGAAGTACCGGGAAAGAAAAAGATGCCTAATATAACCAGCAAAATCACTAAAGCTGCACCTAAATCGAGGATGCTGATTTTACCGAACAAGCGACCTTGAGAATCGAGAATTTTTTTCATGGAGATTTTGTCTGTTGCGAAAGGAGAAAGTTGTTTTGGTTGGGGAAGAAATAGCGATCGGCCAATTATTTGAAAAATTGACTGACTAATTAAACAGATGCCAGCGTACCACAATATTTGTGAAACAATGGGGAACCAAAGGCGATCGAGCTAGAGAATCCGGTTTCATCTTGGTGAGTTAATGGTAAAGATCGCAATGGTTCTCAAGGTAGAAGGTTACTACCATCGAAACCAGCCATCATGCAACCTGAATTCCTAAAAATGCGTCTGTTCTATAAACTTCATCCACTCAGCCTTCCTCCGGAAAGGTTACCAAGTTAATTTTTTGCTCAACTTAGTTTGTTATGTTCAACTTCAAGTTTATATTTTCCGATCTTTTTCCTCGTCGCTGGTTTTATCCTTTACTTTCCTTGGTAGTAGCGGTGAGCGTGTTGGTAGCTACACCTCACCCCACGCCGGCAGTTCCTTGGCGAGACTTGCTTTTGCGGGGAGTTCAAGTCATTCAGTTGTCTAATATATCGGATCGCCAAGAAGTTCAGATCGGTCAGCAGATTAATGCTGGATTAGTGGGACAAGAATTTCGGCTTTACACTAATCGCCAAGTAAACGCATATGTGGATGAGGTGGGTCAGCGGATTGCCGCAGCTAGCGATCGTCCGGGCATTCCTTACACCTTTCAAGTGGTGCAAGATAATAACGTGAATGCTTTTGCGACGATGGGCGGCTATGTTTACGTTACCACCGGATTGTTACGGACGGCGGAGAATGAAGCTGAATTGGCTAGCGTGTTAGCCCATGAAGTGGGTCATATTGCCAGCCGTCATATGGTAGAACAAATGCGCCAAACGGCGATTTCACGAGGGTTGGCTAGTGCGGCTGGATTGAACGGTAGTACGGCGGTACAACTTGGTTTGCAGTTGGCGCTCGATCGTCCTAGAAGTCGCAAGGATGAGTTAGAAGCAGATCGAAGAGCTTTGCAAACTATCACTAAGGCTGGCTACGCTCAATCGGCGATCGTTTCTTTTATGGAAAAATTGTTGGAGCAAGGCGGTTCTCCTCCCAGCTTTTTAAGTACTCACCCCGCTACGCAAGACCGAATTGCGGCGTTGGAAAAGGAGCTCGATCCTACCCGCGCTACGGTAGGCGAAGGGTTAAACCAAGCTTCATATAGGGCCAATATCCGGCCCTTGGTGCCGGTTTCCCGCAGAAGCTAATGACGAGCAAGTACTTCGGTTGGCTCGATCCGCGCGATCGCTTTTTCTAGGGGTAGGGTACGGACGTGGCGATCGAATACGTTAACTTGATAAACGATTTGATTGGTAATGTCTAATCCGGTTAACCAGCCGCTTTTTCGGTGATACGCACCAGTATCGATGTCCAGCCAACCCTGCCCTTGGGCGATTTTGCCGGGGGAAACACTCGGTAAAGTAAAGGTGATGGTGTGACCGGTGATAATCAGTTTGTCGGGAAAATAAGGTTGTGTCATGCTGTGGAATTCATCTCGCACCCAGCAAAATTGGTCGGCAGTTTGTTCTGCTAAGGGTATTTGCGGGTGAATTCCGGCGTGAACCAACCAGAGGTCACCTAAGTCTAAATGAGTGGGTAGGGTTTGCATCCAGTCTAAATGTTCCGAGGGAATGCGGGACTCTGCATAGCTGGCGATCGTGGCAGCCCCACCGCTATAAAGCCAAACTTGTAAGATGGGAGAGCGGATTTTTTCGTTAACAAAGCTGTCTAGCAATAACTGCTCGTGATTACCCAGTAAGCAAGTGTAGGAGCTAGTGAGGAGAAATTCGACAACTTGACAACTTTGTGGCCCTCGATCGATTAAGTCTCCTAAAAAATATACTCGATCCTCCGATCCGGGAGCGATCGCTTCTAACAAGGTCATCAATCCGTCATAGTGACCGTGCACATCACCGATAATGATGCGTCGGTTGGTAGATTCGCTCATCGGCGTTCTGTGGCAAAAAATTGGAAATTAAAGTTTATTGTTAGCCTAGATCGGCTAAATCAACAGAAGGATAATAGGCAAAGATGTTAACACCCTGTTATTTTTAATTATGCCTTCGATCCAAAAAAAATGCGCTGATGGTGATTTTAAATGTTTCCCGTGATTAACGCTCTCAAGCAGCCTACTAAGTCGGAATGGATAGAGCAGGCGATCGCTAACCTGGATGTAATTTTGTTGGATCACTCTCACTGCGAACGCAAAGCGGCTGGCGTAGCGTTAAATTTGATGTTTCGCTATCCTTCTAATACTAAGCTGGTGCGGATGCTGACGGCGATCGCACGGGAGGAATTGGAACACTTCGAGTTGGTTAATCAGTGGTTGGAACGACGGGGAGTTAGTCTTGGCCCACTAGCCGCACCTCCCTACGGTGCTGATTTAAACGCCCAAATTCGCCGCGACGAACCGATGCGGTTGTTGGATACTTTGTTAGTCTGCGGTTTAATTGAGGCGCGGAGCCACGAAAGGTTGGGTTTGTTAGCCGTTCATTGTCCCGATCGGGAGTTGGCGGAATTTTATCAGAGTTTAATGGCTTCCGAGGCGCGTCACTACGGCATTTATTGGATTTTGGCCGATACTTATTTCGATCGCGATCGGGTGATGGAGCGACTGGAGGAGTTAGCGATCGCCGAAAGCAATTTATTGGCTACTCTTCACCCAGAACCGAGAATTCATAGTTAAATAGATTATTATCTGTTTGTTAATTATTGTCAAATTTGATAAACAATGAATAATCAATTCAGAATTTTAGTATAAATAAATTAGCCATTTATAAAAAGTCTAGAAAATTTATACTACTTGAAGAAGTTATTATTGTAGAGAGCGGTTTGGCCTGAAATTTTTGTTTCAAATCCACAAATTATTTCTAAAAGCCGTCCCCAGTCAATCTGTACTTCATATTGGTCAAAAATCTCTATAAAATGGAAAAAACTTTCTAATTTATATTGTAAATATCAGGGATTCCAAAATGCCTTTGCAAGTTGAAATTTTAGAAAACAGTTTCGCACGGATTAAACCTCAAGCAGATGAATTTGCAGCTAGTTTCTACGAAAACCTATTTGCAGCCAATCCCAGAGTAAAACCTTTATTTTCTACTACCGATATGAAGAAACAGCAAAAAAAGCTGCTAGCTTCTTTAGTATTAATAGTAGAAAGTTTACGGAAGCCAGAAGTACTCAAAGCAGTTCTGCAAGATTTGGGATCTAGACACATCTCTTACGGGGCGATCCCTAAATATTATCCATTAGTAGGTGCAGCATTACTGACTACATTCGAGCAGTATTTAAAGGAAGATTGGACAGTCGAAGTCAAGCAAGCGTGGATGGATGCTTATGATGCAATTACTAACATCATGTTTGAAGGTGCTGGTTATCCACCACTATCTTCGGCATTAGAGACACCGCCAAAACCTTCCCCCACTGAGGAAAAAGTCTCGACAATACCAGTTACACCACAAACATTAGAAACTGTTGTCCCAGTAAAACAGTCAGCACCAGTTCTATCAGTATCTCCAGCAGCGCAACTAGCAACACCAACGCCGCAGCAATCAAGCGCTTTATCTGTAGAATTACTTGAAAGTAGTTTTGCCAAAATCAAGCCTCAAGCGGAGGAATTTGCCGCTAGTTTCTATGAAAATCTATTTTCAGCTAATCCCAGCGTAAAACCATTATTTTCTACTACCGATATGAAGAAGCAGCGAAAAAAGCTGATTTCTGCTTTGGTACTAGTAGTAGAAAGCTTACGCAAGCCAGAAGTGCTTAAAGCAGTTCTGCAAGATTTAGGAGCTAGGCACGTTGGTTACGGGACTATAGCAGAATATTACCCATTAGTTGGTGAAGCTTTGCTGAAAAGTTTTGAAACACATCTCAAGGAAGATTGGACAACAGAAGTTAAGCAAGCTTGGGTTGATGCTTATAGCGCGATTACTAATGTAATGTTAGAAGGTGCGGGTTATGTAAATTCCCCCGTGCCATCCCAGACAGTGCCGGCTTCTTCTAACACTAACATTGCAGGAGTGGCAGCAGTCAATAAAGAAAAATATCCCGATTTCCAGATTGATTTAATTAATCAAAAATTTGCACAAATTAAAGTTCAAGTGCAAGCACAGATTGAAAAGTTGACATCTGTTTTCAAAGAAGGAGTAACGCTAAAACAATCACAGGAAAATTTAGTTATTGTTAGAGCAAAGTTAATCCAATCGTTTTGGGAATTACCGACATGGGCAATTGCTGGTATTGTAGCTTTGGTGCTGATCGTACTTGTATTAATAACTGATGAAAATTCTTGGCTTGCAAAAATTCTCGAAAGTGCTGATGCAATCAGTGTCGTGTTGGCTTTGATTCTGTTTATTAAAGAGATTCCCGAACGAAGAAAACAATCTCACTACCAAGCTTGGAGCATCATAGATGGAGCAGAAGGGGTAGAGGTTAGCTATGCTAGGTTAATGGCACTGCAAGATTTGAATAAAGATGCTGTTTCTCTGAGAGGGGTAAAAGTTAACGGTGCAAAGTTAGAAAAGATCGATCTGAGTCAAGCTGAGTTAACGGAAGCAGATTTCAGTAAGGCAGATTTAGATGAAGCTAACTTCACTCGCGCTAATCTCAATCGTGCTGATTTGAGTTTTGCCAGTCTTACTCGCGTTAATTTTAGTCGCGCCAATCTGAGTTTTGCTAAGTTAAAAAATTCTAAAATGGCTAGTTGTAACTTTGTTGGTGCTAACTTACTTGGCGCAGATTTGAGCGGTACTCTGTTGAGTGGTGCCGACTTTAAAGGCGCTAATTTGAGTGCTGCCAATTTAAGTGAAGCTAACTTGAGTGGGGCTAATTTAGAAGATGCCAACTTAAACGGTACTAATTTAGAAGGCGCAATTATGCCTGATGGTTCGGAGAATAAATAAAATTTTATAATCTCTCTCCTCGACTGGGCAAAAATCATGAAGGAGAGAGATCTGTAAGGTTGACTATAATTTCAAATTTTCCAATTCTTTGAACAATTGATTCATAAATTCTTTAGCGTCTTTGATACCCATTTCTCCCAATGCTATCCATTCTCGATCGCTATGTTCCGTGTCCAGTCCCATCACTTCTCGCGTCCAATAAGGCAAATTAGTTGGGTCTTCCATGAGGTCACGAACCATTTCTACGGGGCTTTTGCCCGCATTTTTTTCATCCCATCCGATCGCTATACAAAATCTTAACAATTTAGCCAAATTACTCTCAGGGGGAACAGATAATAGGAAGGCTATATTGTCTGCCAGAAAAGATTTTGATAAGTCCATTTGCTTATTCTTGATAAGTTAACAAATTTTTATGAAATTTTACTCCCGTTTACTCTCGATCGGGTAACCCTATATAAAGAGAGTATGGTAGTTTGTATTGTACATAAAAGAAAGCTAGTTTTCCCAGCTAATATAAATAAAAGTTTTTACTCCTACCATATTTCAATTGCGAGCCATTATATTTGAATTTTTACTTAAATTCCTAATTTAAACCCAAAACTTCCCACGATTTCTCTAGTACTTCATCTGGATCGAAAGGCTTTGTCATGTATAAATCTGCACCAACTTCATTACCTTTTTGTTTATCGAATTCTTGACCTTTAGCAGTTAGCATAATGATAAAAACATCCTGCATACATAATTCTTTTTTCACGGTTTGACAAACTTCAAAACCGCTCATTTTAGGCATCATTACATCTAAAAAAACTAATTGCGGTTTTTCTCTTTTAATCAGAAATAGAGCTTTCTCCCCGTTCTCAGCAATTAGTAATTCTACTCCTTCTTCTTCTAATTCTTCTAAGGTTTGCTCTAGCAGAATCCGGATATGAGGTTCGTCGTCAGCAATCAATACTTTTTTCAACATAGTAATACTTGTACCTAAAATTTACAGATTTTCACCTTGATTATTTTGGTTATTTCCTCCTTAACTATACAAAAAACGTTTTCTAGTCCTTTAAGTAGATCCGTGAAGGTATCGCCAATTGGCTTAAACTTTTCAAAGTCTTTTTATAGATTTGATGTAGCAATACCTATTCCCGTACTATAATGCTGACGATAATATGATTTTCTTGTAGAGTTGCTCGACAGGCGATCGCACCTTTTTCATAAATTTAACGGCTTTGGAAATCATGTTAATCATGAATTGCCATAAGCGCTTGCCTCAAAACTCTGGTATGTCTGATTTTACCTCTTTGTACAATTCTAGTCTATTACCTTGTCCAAGATCGGATGTAGATGCGATCGCTCGCTTGATAATTTACTCAATAGAAGACTGTCGCATATGCAAATTTATCTTACTAGCTTCCATTTTAGCAATATCTAAACATCATTAATTAGCGATGTAAGTCGCTTTCCTTCTAATATAAATTATGTTGACATTTTGTTGATTTTTTTTAAATTTCTTTACGTTTTCTATCTTCTGTTTTGATTCTTTATATTGGATAGCTGTATGTTTGAGAATTAATCGGAAAATTGATGATGCGATCGCCATTACGCTTAAGTTTTTTTGCCACCGTAGGCTTCACGGGAATTTCAATCAAAAATTCCGCTCCTTCACCCGGTTTAGATAAACATTTAATAAAGCCTCCATGCTTTTCTACCACAATCTGGTAACTAATTGATAGTCCCAATCCCGTACCTTTTCCTACTTGTTTGGTGGTAAAAAATGGATCAAATAAATGTTTCCTGGTTTCCTCTAAAATCCCGGAACCGTTGTCTCGAATACTAATTAGTATATGAGAAGGTATCTCTGATTTTTGATGAGCATTAATTACATCGGTATTAATTGTAATGACGCCCGGTGCTGATTGTTCTTCTATGGCATCGATCGCATTACTGATAATATTCATAAATACTTGATTTAATTGCCCTGCATAACACTCTACTGATGGCAAATTTCCATATTCTTTAATTACTTTAATTTCTGGTCGTTCTCCCGTTCCTTTCAAGCGATGATGCAAAATCATCAAAGTGCTATCAATTCCATCATGAACATTCACGGGTTTCATTTCTGCTTGATCTAACCGGGAAAAATTCCGTAAAGATGCCACGATTTCTCGGATGCGATCTACTCCCACTTGCATACTTGAAATGAGTTTGGGAAAATCCTCTATCATGAACTCTAGGTCTATTTCTTCTATTTGTTCTTTAATTTTTGGCACTGGATCAACGCAGTATTGTCTATAGAGGTCGAGAAGATTTAATAAGTTGTTAGTATATTCGTTAACGTAGGTGAGATTGCCATAAATAAAGTTAACTGGATTGTTTATTTCATGGGCAACACCAGCTACTAAACAACCAAGACTAGACATTTTTTCACTTTGCACTAGCTGAGTTTGAGCTTGTTGTAATTCGTAGAGAGTTTGTTTTAATTGTTGCGCTTGTGCTTGGGCGGTTGTAGCCGCAGTAGCAGCTTCGCGATAAAGTTCTGCTTGATCGAGGGCGATCGCTAATTGATTTGCTACTGCCTGTAACAATTCTACTTCATGGTCGCACCAAGGCCGTATTTCTTGATTCGTGCCAAGCACTATAGCACCAATAGAGCCCGAACGAGTTTGAATTGGCAATGCAAATAGAGAAACAAAATTTCTTTGAGTAAAAAATTCTTGCATCACTGAGTCGCTGAGATTTCCTACATCATCTACTCGCACTATTTCCATATTCAAAAGTTGTTGAGTAAACGTACCCATTTCTTTTACCGAATAATCACCTATTAAAATAGGTAATTCTGATTCTTTTGATTCGGTAACTACTTCCCATATGTTAGTAGGATGTTGGATAAATGATGAATTTTTTTCGGTTGGTTTATACCAAATAAATTGGCAGCGATCGACTTGTAATAGACTGTGAATTTCACTGACTGCCGTTTCTAAAATAGTTTCCAAGTTAAGAGAGTGCCTGATCTGACTCGCTAGACGGAAAAGTAATGCTTCTCGGCGACTTTCTTGCAATTGTTTTTCATGCAGAACTGCATTTTCAATTGCCGAACTTGCCTGTAAAGCTAAAATTGTCAGTAATCTTAAATCTTCTGAGGTATAACTATCTGGAGTTGAATTACCTAGTTCAATTACGCCGATTACTCGGTCTTTTGTCTTTAAGGGGACGCCAATGAAAGACCTACTTTGAGGTGAAAGTGCCGTAAATCTGGAGTCCGATAATACTTCATTAACGATTTCTCCTTTCCCGGAACATAATATATTGACAAATATAGTATTTTCAAAAGTTAATAAAGAATTCTTTTCCCATTCTTTCCCAAATGAAGAAACCACATTTAAGTGATTATTTGGTTGATTAAATAATAGTACGGAACCACTGGTTGCCTGGATAATTCTTTGGGCTTCTTCAAGAACTAATTTAGTTACCTGTTTTAGTTCTAACGTAGCACTTATTTTATGAGAGATTTCATATAAAAGAGTGCTTTCTCTATATTTGGCCAGTAATTCATTGGCTAGAGTTTTCTTTTCATATTCTTTAATTGCCAAGTAAGAGATCAATTCGGCAATTGCAGATGCCGTATCAGATCCGCTTACCCATCCAATCACTTCTCCTGCTACCTCAATGGGATATTTTTTGGGCGCATTATAGCTGCGATCGCCTAATAATAACCGATTCTCGGTATCTTCAATAATTATATGACTATTAAGGCATCCGATCGTTGCTTGAATGACCGAACGAGATTCGTGTTTAGTTAATAGTTTCTTTAGACTAATAGAGATCATTACTTTTACTCTGGCTAGTTTGGCTGGGGGTTTATCAAAAATTTCACTATATTTGGCAATCGGTTATTAGGATTGACAGCTACTAATTTGTTTCATAAAATCTGTCTTAGCTTTTACCACACTTGCTCTTGTTACATTTAACCAAAATTTATTTATGCTGACTCTCTATCGAAAGGTTTAATTCTTAATAATTTTTTTTTAATGTGTCTAAATTAGGCTGGCTTTACAAAAATTAACACGAATAAAGATAGATTCGACCAAGATGGATTTAGACCCCTCAAAAATGCTTAAAAAAGAAAAATACAATTAATAACAAGCAAAAAAGGCTGGCAAGCGACTACTTTATATGTTGGGTATGAAAATTAAAAGCCCGCTCGATAAAATTAAGTAAAATTTCGGTAGCTTGAATAAACAAATTGCTGTAAAGAAGAGCCAAATAATGAAAACTTACTATCAAAAATTTTTAATTCGAGACTGGCAACCGGGCGATCGGCAGGTAGCAGCTAAAGTAATTTATTCTATTCTTGTAGAATATAACTTACCTTGGCAACCAACACAAGCAGATCGAGATGTATTAGAGGTAGAAAATTTTTATTTAGCTAGAGGTGGAGAATTTTGGGTGATTGAAAGAGAAAAAGAGATCGTGGGTACTAGCGCTTATTATCCGAGCAAAAGAGCAGAAAATGCCGTAGAAATCCGCAAAATGTATCTGTTACCAACTGTAAGAGGGCAAGGTTTGGGTAAGTATTTATTACGCGAGCTAGAAAAATCTATAGCGGCTAAAGGTTTTACACAAATCTGGATCGAAACTGCCTCTGTTTTAGAAGAAGCTGTCAAATTATATGAAAGTAGCGGTTATCAACCAGCTTCAGGAGTAGAAACCGCTAGATGCGATCGCGTTTACGTAAAATATCTCTAATCGGGGAAAGGGACAAGAGAAAAAAGCTGATTAGTAAAAGGCATTTAAATTGCACATTTTTAAGTTTTAGTAAAAAGTGTCAAACTTTCTTTCCTCAAATGTTGCACCAGGCATAGAAACCGGGTTTCTTGCAAAAGCTTAAACCTAAAAGCCTTGATTTTTCGTTGAGAAACCCGGTTTCTTAAGTCTTGTTGAGAATGGTGCAAGATGTTTGTTTTCCTTTTCCCCTAAACCCCAGTCGCTCAAAAGTTTATAGCCCAGCTTGGTTGCTGGTATTTACTAACTAACGTAAGTTGCTAGTTATAAGATTTGGGACAGTAGTGCGTAGTGGGATGAAAGAATAATTCAAAGCTAGAAACTTTCCCTCTTTTTTCTCTTTTCCCTAGCCCCTAGCCCCTAGCCCCTTCTTATAACTAGCAACTTGAGTTAACTACTCAATGCTTTTAAAAATCGCTGCATATTAGCGAAAATACCCGACTTTCTAGGGCGAGGCGCTTCCGTTGTTTGGGCATTAGTATTTTCCATTTCCTTACCTAAAATGCGATCGATCTCATCCCCAAAAGGCTTACTCGGTAACTCAGCAACCAAGTTGTAGTCCGTTCCATTTTGGAGGTAAACTTGCCAAAGGCCGGGATAGCAGCGAAACAAAGCCCCTCCTTCCAGCGCCCGGACATAATAACAGGAAGTGAGAGTTTTCAGAAAGCGATCGCGCAATTGACGCCCCGCCAAACCAATACCCGTCACCCCGATCGAATCTTCTAAATGAGGAATCAACAAAACTACCGGGCGATCCTCTACAGCGTTACATAGCTTTTCTACTTCTGCCACTTCCACCCCACCGGCATTAACCAACAAAAACACCTCATCTTCCGGCTTAATTTTATTTTGGATCGGACTTCTGCCCAACCCAATATCTTCAATTTTAAAAGCCACTTCTCCCCAATCCCGACGAGCGAGGGCAGCAGCACCAGCATCCGGGAAGAAAACTTTTAGTTGAGAAATGCGATCTTCAAAAATCGGAATGAATTGTTGGGCGAGTGACTGCGCTTGAATTTCAATTTCTGGGAAAACTAACTCAACTTGCAAACGAGTATAACCATCTGCTAGTGCCGCCAGCGTAGCTTCGCGAGATTGCGCTAGAGCTTCTTCAAGGCTATTGGGAAGTTGTGCCATAATTTATTTTTTGCTTGCTTCCAGGTTATCTTAAACTGCTCGGATTACTATCTCTCATAAAAGCAGCTAAACAGAGCGAAAATTCTTTAGCTATCAAATCATAATTTCAATCGCAACGTTCGGCAAATCAATCATGCAGTTGCTAATTACGTAATTTATGGTTTGCGATCGCCTTCATATCATAACCAAGAAATTTTTAGGTAATAGGGAACGGGGAACAGGAAGACTTTTTTCCTACACTAAAGTAAAGTCTAAAAATTAACCTTTCACTTACGTGAAAACCGAATTAACCGCTCGTGACAGTACAGGGTGCGGAACCTGGGGAACAAAAACCTGAAAACCTTCTCTTCCCTGCATCAGAGGCTCCTGTCTTGAAGCCTCCTAATTTTGAATTTTAGTTGAAGACAATAGCAATTTCCAATAAATATCTTGCCGAAAATTTCATCAAAACTTTACCTAATCGATCGGGCGATCGGTTTGAATGATTGAAAGCTGCATTTACCCGCGTATAGATACAAACTACCATGCTGACCGAAGAGAACAAGGTAAATTCTATAGTTTTCGTTGACCCAAGCGTTTCAGATTATACAAGCTTAATTGCAGGCGTCGCACCCGGAGCAGAAGTAGTAATCCTTAACCCAACAGGCGACGTAGCCAAAATTACCGAAGTTCTAGCTCAACGCAGCAACATCTCCAGCATTCACATCATCTCTCACGGAGCATCGGGCAGCTTGCAGCTAGGGACGGAGCAGCTAACATTAGAAGACCTCTACCCCCAGCGGGGAGAACTGAACCAATGGTCAAACGCCCTCACCCAAGATGCCGATATCCTTATATATGGTTGCAACGTGGCAGCTGGAGAAAAGGGAGTAGCCTTCGTACAGCAGTTGAGTCAGCTAACGGGAGCAGATGTCGCCGCATCCGATGACTTGACGGGAAGTGCAGCATTAGGCGGAGACTGGGATTTAGAAGTGACCACCGGACAAATAGAAGTCCCATTAGCAATCAGTGATACCACCAGAAGTTCCTACCAAGCCATACTACCTGGAGATTTGATTTGGGCTAAGAAGATTGGTGGCACTATTACTGACGTTGGCAAGAGCATCGCCGTCGATAGTAACGGCAATATCTACACCACTGGCTCTTTCTCTGGCACGGTAGATTTCGATCCAGGTGCGGGAACCGCTAACCTGACTTCTGCTGGTTTCTCTGACATCTTCATCAGCAAATTCGACTCAGCAGGTAACTATGTTTGGGCTAAGAATATTGGTGGCACTGGTAATGACTATGGCAATAGCATCGCCGTCGATAGTAACGGCAATACCTACACCACTGGCTATTTCTCTGGCACGGGAGATTTCGACCCAGGTGCGGGAACGGCTAACCTGACTTCTGCTGGTGGCTCTGACATCTTTATCTTAAAACTGGGCGATGCCGTCAACACCGCGCCTGTGATTAGCTTATCGGCTGCGTCCTTAGCTTACACTGAAAATGCCAGCGCGACAGTCATCGATAGCACATCAACCGCTACCGACAGCAATTCTGCCGATTTCGACACTGGCGCTCTCACCGTCAACTTTACCGCAGGTGGTACAGCAGACGATCGTTTAGCCATTCGCCACGAAGGTAATAGCGCCGGACAAATTGGTATCGATGGCAGAATTGTCAAATACGGCGGTACTCAAATCGGTACCTTTACGGGTGGAATCGGTACTACCCCACTAGTCGTTACCTTTAATGCAAGTGCTACACCCACCGCCGCTCAAGCATTACTGCGAAATATCACTTATCAAAATATCTCTGATAACCCCGCCACCGCTAGTCGCACGGTACAGTTCGTCCTCACTGATGGGGATGGCGGTACTAGTAACGCTGCAACTAAAACAATTAACGTGACAGCAGTTAACGATGCTCCCATTGTGGGTGCTGCCGTCACCCGCTACGATGGTTCGTTGAATACCACGCCCGATAATAATCAAGGATGGTCTTACCTAGCCACTGGAGGAACTCAAAGTGCTTCGGGTGGGGCAACCACACTAAATACTACTGCCAATTCCGGTTTCGGTGCTGGCTACTTTAGCAATACTGGGTGGACGCCCGTACTCGATCGCACCACAGGCTACACGATCGACTTTACTGCCCAAGTCGTCTCTGAAGATCATACCACCAGCGGTACGGCAGATAAAAACGGGGATGGCATTGGCGATCGAGCAGGTTTCAGCATCATTGCCCTCAGCAACAGCGACGCAAAAGGTATTGAACTGGGATTCTGGCAAAACGAAATCTGGGCGCAGGAAGATGGAACAACCCAAGCTAACCCAAGCGCAAATCCAACCACATCCGCACCGGGCAATACTAATTTACTATTTACTCATGCAGAAGGTGCTACTTTTAACACCACGAGTTTAATTCCCTACAGTTTGACAGTTTTAGGTAATAACTATACTTTATCTACGGGAAATACCACCATTTTGAGTGGCAAACTGCGAGATTACACCGCCTTTAGTGGCTTTCCAGACCCCTACCAAACTCCTAACTTTATTTTCCTGGGCGATAACACTACTTCTGCCAGCGCCAATATTAGGCTATCCTCAGTTTCTGTCACTACCAACTCGACGCTGACTAATCAAGTGGTGAATGAAGATACGGATTTGATTCTGAAGAATTTCAGCGCGATCGAAGTTGACTCCGGCAGCAATAATATTACCGCCAATCTAACAGCAACTAACGGATTTTTCACCGTAAATACAAGTATTAGTGGCGGCGTTACATCTGTCACCAACAACGGCACGAATAATGTTACCCTCACGGGTACTCGCAGCCAAATTAATACTACTATTGCTGCCAGCGGATTAGTTTATCGAGGCAACCAAGACTTCAATGGCACTGACACTGTTATAGTTAGCTTAAACGATGGAAGTTTAGGTAACAATAATGGTTTCAACATCACCGTTAACCCAGTAGACGACACCGAGTTTGTAGTCACGAATACGAATGATAGCGGCGTCGGTTCTTTGAGACAAGCAATTATTAATGCTAATGCCGATGCAGGAATTGAAACAATTCGATTTAACATTCCTGGCAGTGGGGTAAGAACAATTACTCCCACTTCAGCATTACCTACCATTACCGAAGCAGTCATTATCGACGGTACGACTCAACCTGGATTCTCCAGTACTCCACTCATTCAGTTAAGTGGTAGTAGCGCTGGCAGTGCCAGCGGTTTGTACATCACCGCCGGAAACAGTACGGTAAAAGGGTTAGTAATCAATCAATTCAGTCAGTACGGCATTCGTTTAGAAACCATTGGAAATAACATCATCCAGGGTAACTATATCGGTACGAATGCTGCTGGTACTGCTACTGCTGGTAACTCCGTATATGGCTTATGGATTAATAATGTAGCCAATAATGCGATCGGCGGAACGGCGGCTGGAACTCGCAATATTATTTCCGGCAACGGCAATGACGGAATTTCCATTAGCGGCAACAGTGCGACAGGAAATACGATCCAAGGAAATTATATCGGCACCGATGTCAACGGTACTGTTGACTTGGGTAACAACGCTTCTGGGGTGAATATCATAGCTGGCGCAAATAATAATACAATTGGAGGCACTTCTGCCGCAGCCAGAAATGTTATTTCTGGTAACAATATTGATGGCGTCAGAATTAATAGCAGCAGCAATAACAACCAAGTTATCGGTAACTATATTGGCACGAAAGCCGATGGTATCAGTTCGCTAGCCAATAGCACGTATGGCATCCAGATTTACTCTTCTTCTAATAATAATATCGTTGGTGGAACTAGCGCTGGTGCAGCGAATATTGTCGCCTTTAATGGAGACGATGGTGTTCGCATTAGCAGCGGTACTGGAAATTCGCTCCTCTCCAATTCCATCTTCTCCAACACTGGATTAGGCATCGACCTGGGTACTGATGGAGTAACCGCTAACGACGCTGGCGATGGCGATACTGGTGCAAATAACCTACAGAATTTCCCCACTTTTAGCAGCGCCATTGCTAACGGTTCAAATCTAGACTTGACTTACAATATTAATTCCGATCCGGCTAATTCCAGCTATCCGATTCGAGTGGAATTTTTCCTTTCGGATGGCGCGGGTGAAGGAAAAACTTTCTTAGGTTCAGATACTTACAGCACAGCTAACGTTGATAAAATATTCTCGTTTTCGCCAGCTATCAGCGTTAACGTTGGTGACAAAATCGTGGCAACGGCAACCGATAATAATGGCAATACTTCGGAATTCTGTGGAGAAGTAGTAGTTGCCGCACCGGATACCACCGCGCCTACAGCCAGCGTAAGTGCCCCTAACGTTACTACAGTTGGTGCTGCTACTTACGATTTCACGGTTACTTACAGCGATAACGTTGCTGTAAATGTCAGCAGTTTGGATAATAGCGATATCCGAGTTACGGGACCCAATAGTTTTAATCAATTAGCAACTTTCGTTAGCCTCAATACTCCCGGTAACGGCACTCCCCGCACGGCAACTTACCGCATCAACACTCCAGGCGGCACTTGGGATGCAGCGGATGTCGGCACTTATACGGTGCAAATGGAAGCTTCTCAAGTTAGGGACACCAGCAATAATAATGTGGCGGCTGGTATTTTAGCAACGTTTAATGTGGATGTGCCTAACAATCCACCCGCATTGGACTTAAACGGTGGGGGTGCTGGCAATAACTACAGCGCTACTTTTACCAGAGGCGGCGGTGCAGTTGCCGTAGTCGATAGTAGCAATCTAACTGTTACTGACAGCGATAGTGCAAATATGGCAAGCGCAAGCGTCACAATTGCTAATTTGCAAAACGGTGCTTCAGAAGTATTGGCAGTGAATAACGCTTTAGCTAGCAGTTTTGGCATCGGCGTCAGTTATTCGGGCGGCGTGTTAAGCCTGACGGGTAGTGCTACTAAAGGGCAATACGAGCAAGTTTTACGCAGCGTGACTTACAATAACACCGCAGATGTGCCGAATACAACCAGCCGCACCATCAATTTTTCGATTAACGATGGGATTGCCAATAGCGCGATCGCTACAACTACTTTAACAGTGAATTTGCCTTCCACATCTCTCGGAACCATTACCGCAACACCACTCCGTCCCCCTCTTGATACCATCAATGATGCTAATCCAGATGACTTGTACCAGTTCACTTTGGGAGGAGTTAGTAACAGGTTACAGGTATTGTTGACCAATTCGGGTGGAAATGCAGATATGGCTTTATACGATAACATGGGTAACTTAATTTTAGTGGCCAATACTGCTACTACCTCTGAGTTAATCGATCGCACTGGATTAGCTGCGGGTAACTACTTCCTGCGAGTTTATCAAGCTAGTCCGGGGCAATCTGTCAGCTACAGATTACGGCTCGTAGCTGCTTAACATCCGTACTATTGAGATAATATACGGTCGATGATTGCGATCGCTCGAAATATCAAATAATTATTGTGTTTTTAGCGATCGCTCAATTTAGTAGCTGATGTAGCAACCTTCGTTATTCAAACTATCCAAAATACCCGTTCTTAAGCCAAATGCCAACACTTTACAACTGCTTGAGAGTCGATTAGGATAACGATCGCTAGAAGTAAAAATATTTAGAAATAAAAATGTTTAATAAATCTTTGTACGCTACCATTGGCACTGCTTTCGCATCTTTAGTAATAGTCGCTAATGTTAATGCAGCTTCTCTAACTGAAACGGTTGATGTAGGAGAATTTACTGGTAATGCCGGACAAACAAATTCTCAGCCTAGTGGTACGACTTTAGATAGCATTAGCGGTAGTCTTGCTGATATCCCGAATGGCGATATCGATTTGTTTCAAATATTAGCTGTAGGTGGCTCGTTTTCAGCTACTACAGATACAGCTGGCACCGATCCCTTTCTAGATACCCAATTATTTCTATTTGATGCCAATGGAATTGGAATAGCTGCCAGTAATGATATTGATGCTTTTAATTTTTCATCAACAATTTCCATAACTCTAGCACCCGGAACTTACTATATAGGTATTTCTTCTTTTGGCTCCGATCCTCGAAGTCCAGGAGGAGATATTTTTATTATCCCCACCACAGGTCAAGTAAATCCAGCGAATGGCCCTGGTGCAGGATCTTCTCTTAGCAGTTGGTCGGCCAATGGCGCTCCCGGATCTGGTAGTTATAGTATTGGATTTACGGGAGCCCAATTTGTTGGTGAAACTACGCCCGTACCTTTTGGATTTAACCCAATTTGGGGATTATTAATTTTAGGTATTTGGGGAACAACAACTCAATGGAGAAGTAAAAAATAAAAAAATATATTTTTTTTAATGCCTACTAGCCTAAAATTCAAGCGAAAAACTTTTTTACTAGAAAGGAGTCAGAATTTTAAATTCTGACTCCTTTAATTAGTTTACTTACTTATTACTTAAATAAGCTTCTAATGCTTCTGAACCACCAACTAATTGACCATCAATAAACACTTGCGGAACCGTTTTTGCACCAGCAACAGCCATTAAAGAGCGGGTGGTAATCTCTTTACCCAACACGATTTCTTCGTATTCCAAACCGCGATCTTTGAGCATTTGTTTTGCCCGGGCGCAGAAAGGGCAACCAACTTTAGTAAACAGAGAAATCTTTTGGGGTTTTTCAGCTTGTGGGTTAATATAGTTGAGCATCGTATGAGCGTCAGACACCTTAAATGGGTCTCCAGGCTCTTCTGGCTCGATGAACATTTTTTCAATTAAGCCATCTTTTACTAACATCGAATAGCGCCAAGAACGCTTGCCAAATCCCAGGTCTGATTTGTCAACTAACATCCCCATTTTCTCGGTAAATTCGCCATTACCATCGGGAATAAACCGAACATTTTCTGCTCTTTGATCTTTTGCCCATTCTTCCATTACGAAGGGGTCATTAACGGAAATACAAATAATGTCATTTACGCCATTTTCTTTGAATGCTTTCGCCAATTCGTTGTAACCAGGTACGTGAGTGGATGAACAAGTGGGAGTAAACGCGCCCGGTAAAGAGAAAACCGCCACTGTCTTACCTGAAAATAGCTCATCTGAGGTGACATCCACCCACTGTCCGTTTTGACGAGTACGGAAAGTAGCGCTAGGAACTTTCTGCCCTTCTCGATTGGTCAACATGAATTTGGCTCCATAATCATTCCAAGTAAAGCGTACTCGTTATGAGTATGGTTTGTCAAGGCCGATCGAATATGCGATCGCCTAAACTTGAGAAAAAGCCGGTTCCGGCGTCAATCTTTGCAAAACCTGCTTGAGTACCATTGCCGTCCAATCTACATCCGCTTCCGCAGTATGTCGCCCCACTGTTAAGCGAATCGCCGCCTTAGACGCCGATTCGCTATAACCCATTGCCAACAAAATCGGACTGGGGGAAAGCTTACCGCTACTGCAAGCAGCACCAGCACTAATCCCAATTCCCGCTAAATTCATCTGTCGCACCACAGTTCTACCACTGAGCACTTCCCCATCAGCATTTTGCAAACAAAAACTGACATGATGGGGTAATCTGTGCCAGCGATGACCGGTGGGAATTAAATTAGGGATATCCGCTAATTGGTCGAACAAACGATCGCGCAACCGAATCAATCGAGGCGTTTCCTCCGCAATCTCCGCCGCCGCCAGTTCCGCCGCCACCCCAAAACCCGCGATCGTTTGCAAAGCCTGCGTTCCCGATCGCAACCGCATCTCTTGTCCGCCACCCCCCAACAAAGGCACTAACTGCACTCCAGGGCGAATATACAACGCCCCAGCACCTTGCGGGCCATAAATTTTGTGACTGGAAAGAGAAAGCAAGTCTACTGGTAACTTCTGCACGTCTATAGGCAAACGCCCAGCCACTTGCACCGCATCTGTGTGTAATAAAATACCGCGAGAACGAGTAATATTGCCCAAAGCTTCCACAGGTTGCAAAGTACCTACTTCACTTTGGCCGTAAATAATCGAAACTAAAACCGTATTGGGTTGAATCGCGTTTTCTAAGTCATTTTCGTTAACTCGTCCCCACTTATCCACCGGTAAACGAGTGACTTCCCAACCCCATTGTTCCAATAACCGGACTGGTTCTGCTACTGCCGAATGTTCGACGCTGGAAATAATTACGTGCTGCGGTTGAGCGTAACATCGCGCCACACCCATAATGGCAAAGTTATCCGCTTCCGTCCCGCCAGAGGTAAAGATAATCGACTCTGCTGGTGCATTAATCAGTCCCGCCACCTGCATTCTCGCTTGTTCCAAAATAGTAGCTGCCCTTTGTCCCCACTCGTGCAAGCTGGAAGGGTTGCCCCACTGGTGGTTGAGGACTTCTTGCATCATTGCGATCGCCTCTTTGCGAGGCGGCGTTGTAGCGCTGTAATCTAAATAAATTTGCATAATTTCGACAAGTTAACAAGTGAGGCGCAGACTGGCTATCTATTTTCAGGATATAGCCCGCAAGCTCGATCGGATCGCCTCTGAAGAAATACTTAGCAAAGAAATCAGGAGTCAGAATTCACAATTCACAATTCAGAAGTCAGAATTTAGAATTCAGGAGTCAAAATTCAGAATATTAGTTTTTCTCCCCATCCCCCCATCTCCCCACCTCCTCACTAACTTCCCGGCTTGCGAACGTTATACTCTTCGTGAGATAACACTGCTTGGGGAATTAACACCGCACCGCAATCCCGACACAACATCCGGTAGTTGCGAGTGATGGGAATACTGATAATAAAGCGATCGTGTCTCAGTCGCTTACCACCGAATTCTGTATAATGTCTATTCTCTTGTAAAGCAGCAATCACGATGCGTGCTTTCACGACTACGTGATTGGGCAGTTCCCTCAAATCGATCGGATCGCTAGCAAAGGTAGATTCCCACTCCTGTTTTTCTTGTCTTTTTTGTTCCAATACAGCTTGCTTTTGGGCGCAAAGATGACACTGTTGCCCATACCCCTTGTGACCGCATGAAAATAGCTTTTTTCTTCGAGGCATAAAATAAGGTGTGGATTAAAACTAGTACATCCACATTCCTGCTACCTTTGGTCGATTTCCCGTCCTGGAAATAACTCGATCGAACGAGAAATTTTGACGATAGCCAAAAGATATCAAGATATAAATTTATAGATTACAGAATTTTACCAAGAAAGCTAATGCTTATAACTTTGGAATAAACTGCAAATTAATCAGCTGGGTAAAATCGTGAAAAAAGCAGTTTTAACCCTCTTAGCATCGATCCTGGTAGCTTGTCAACAAGCAAAAACACAAATTAATCGACCTACTCCCCTACCTCAAGATCCTTTTGTGGAAGTTTATTTCAATCACGATCGGTCGAGTGAATATGTAGAACCGTACCGCCGACAAAGACGTAGCGGAGATGACTTAGAACAAGTAATCGTTGATACCATTAATACCGCCCAATCAACAGTAGATGTAGCAGTGCAAGAGTTGCGCCTACCCAAAATAGCCAAAGCTTTGGCAGAAAAAAAGAAAGCTGGGGTAAAGGTGCGAGTGATTTTAGAAAATAGTTACAGCCGTCCGTGGAGTAAATTAACATCAGACGAAATAGCAAAACTGCCAGAACGGGAAAAAGGACGCTACCAAGAATTCATTAAATTAGTAGACCAAAATAGGGATAATCAACTGAGT
Source organism: Leptolyngbyaceae cyanobacterium (assembly GCA_036703985.1). GTDB lineage: Bacteria > Cyanobacteriota > Cyanobacteriia > Cyanobacteriales > Aerosakkonemataceae > DATNQN01. Next base: position 48,641 of record DATNQN010000071.1, on the reverse strand, counting down.
GCAGAAGAGATCGATCGAGGAGATGCGATCGTCATTTTACAAAAAGCAGATATTCCCATAATTGATGATACTGCCGATGGTTCTAAAGGCAGCGGTTTAATGCACCACAAATTCGTAATAATCGATCGCAATACTCTAATTATTACTTCTGCCAATCTTACTACCAGCGACACTCACGGCGACTTCAATCATCTCAGTAGTTTAGGTAATGCTAACAATCTGCTCAAAATTGAAAGTTCCCAGTTAGCTTACTTATTTACCGAAGAATTTAACATTATGTGGGGAGATGGCCCTAATGGTCAACCAGACAGTAAATTTGGCATTCAAAAACCCCTTCGTCCAGCCCAGCAAATTATTGAAGGAAACAATAATATAGAAGTACAATTTTCTCCCACATCTCCCACCAAACCTTGGGAAGAAAGCAGTAACGGTTTAATTGGCAAAACTTTAAATTTAGCTAGTCGATCCGTAAACATCGCACTGTTCGTTTTTTCCGAACAACGCCTGGTTAATATGCTAGAAAATCACCATCAAAAGGGCGTACAAATCCGCGCTTTAATCGATCCTGATTTTGCCTATCGACCCTATAGCGAAGCATTAGATATGATGGGAGTTGCTCTCCCAAACAATTGTAAATACGAACCAGATAATCGCCCTTGGCAAGACCCCATCTCTACCGTTGGCATTCCCCAATTACTAAAAGGCGATCTACTACATCACAAATTTGGTGTAGTCGATAGTAAAATTGTCATCACCGGTTCTCACAACTGGTCAGTCGCAGCTAATGCGAATAATGATGAAACCGTTTTAGTAATCCAAAATCCCACTGTAGCTGCCCACTTCGATCGAGAATTTGAACGCCTTTATAGTAATGCTATATTAGGTTTACCAGAGAGAATCAAACAAAAAATTCAAGCCCAGCAAAAACAATGTCCGGTAACTTCTATTCTCCCTACCACAGTCAGCATAAAAAATAAACTAGAATTTAAAACTCCCCCTCAACCAAATATTGATAACTTAGGCGGACAAAAAATCAATATTAATACAGCAAGTCAACAAGAATTAGAATCACTTCCAGGCGTAGGGCCAAAATTAGCCCAGGAGATTATCAAAGCCCGTCAACAGAAACCTTTTACATCTTTAGAAGATTTAGACAACGTGCCAGGAGTAGGGCCGAGTTTGTTAGAAAAGTTAAAAGAGCGAGTGACTTGGTAAAAACCTTATTTTGCCAATAATCGATCCGCAGATTGAAAATCATCTGTGTTCATCTGTGTTTCATCTGTGTTCATCTGTGTTTCATCTGTGGTAAAAAAATTACACTATCATTTTTGCAATAGAACTTCCAATGAAATAAGATTATAGAATAAAAATTAGCCAAAAAACATATTGACGGGTAGATAAAATGATTGGCGATCTAACTATTTTAGAAAAAGCTCAAAGTCCAGAATACTGGGCTAATCTCAATCCTCAACTTAGCGTAGGTAAAATATTAAATTTTAAATCCTCAGATTCAATCGAATTTGAGCCAGAACAACTAAAAGAACTGCTACTAAGTTTAAAAGAAGAAGGATACTTTCAAATAGATGCAATTCTTCCTAATTCAGACATTGTAAAAATGGCTGAAGCAATGCAAAAGTTAAAAGATTCAGAATGGCCAGTAGCTTTTGCATTTATCTATGATGAATTCTGGCAGATTTACTATCGATTACATCACTTATTATCAGCTATTCTCGGCCCTGATTACCGTCAAGTTCCCGACGTTTGGGCATGGTACGTAGACACCAGCAAAAATGAGAAAGGATGGGAACCGCATCGAGATCGAAGAGAAAACAGCCTGTTTCCAGATGGAATGCCAAAAGGAGTCAATATATGGATTCCTCTGACAGATGTTACTCCCCTCAATGGATGTATGTATATCCTGCCAGCAGATTTAGACCCAAACTATCATCTTGAAAAGGATATCAATCCAGTTCATCCACAAGATATCAGGGCTTTACCCGCACCAGCTGGTTCTGTATTGTGTTGGAATCCGGTAGTATGGCATTGGGGTAGCCGCAGCAGTCATAAAGCAAAATCACCCCGGATCAGCATTGCTTGTGATTTTCAACTGCCCGATGCAGACCCTTACGATATTCCGTTGCTAGATCCATCTTTACCACCCAATTTCCTTCAACGTTTGGGTTTGATCTGTAAATTGTTACTGAGATTTCATTATCGATATCGATATTCGGAACAAATAATTCAACTAGCTGTAAAACTGCAAAAAAATGCGCCTATTCCTTATTGGACAGTAGGTAATTATTATCGGGTAATTAGCGATCGCTGGCAGAGTGTAGGGATTGACAAAGGTGCCATTGTGGAATTAGCCCATATTTATGAAGATCGCATCATGGCGCGACATCCCCAGCAAACAGGAACGCTTTATCCATTTCCACCCCTGGAACTAGCAGATTTACAATACGCCCCGCCCATCTAAAGCGCCTCTAAACTCAGATTGCTATCCTAAAAAAAGTTCCCTGCAAAAAATCCCGCCCATTCAACCATGACCCAACAACCTACCCGCATTTGTATACTTGGTGGAGGCTTTGGCGGTCTCTACACCGCTTTGCGCTTAAGCCAATTACCTTGGGAAAAAGCAGAAAAACCGGAAATCGTGCTGGTGGATCGAAGCGATCGCTTTTTATTCACTCCCTTACTCTACGAAATTCTCACGGGGGAACTGCAAACCTGGGAAATTGCCCCACCCTATACGGAAATACTGCAAAACACGAGTATTCGCTTTTGTCAAGGGTTAGTAACTGGGATTGATGTAGAAGACAAACGAGTAGATTTACAAGATGGCAGTAGCATCTCATACGATCGCTTAATCTTAGCTTTAGGTGGAGAATCTCCTACAGACATCGTACCCGGTGCAGCCTCCCATACCTTCCCATTTCATAGCCTCGCCGATGCTTATCGTTTGGAAGAAAAACTACGAGTACTAGAAGCATCTTCAGCCGATAAAATTCGAGTAGCGATCGTTGGTGCGGGATATTGCGGCGTCGAACTAGCTTGTAAACTAGCAGACCGACTGGGAGACAGAGGACGCTTTCGCCTGATCGAACAAACCGACCAAATTTTAAGGACATCCCCAGAATACAATCGGGAAAACGCACGGCGAGTTTTAGACGCCAAAGGGGTCTGGATTGACTTAGAAACTACCGTAGAATCGATCGGCCCAGACACCTTATCTCTACTGTATAAAGGACAAGTAGATACTATTCCCGCTGAATTAGTCATCTGGACAGTCGGACTGCGCGGATCTTCTCTAGTCCGAAATCTTCCCCTCAAACAAAATCAGAAAGGTCAACTAACCACTACTCCTACCCTGCAAGCAGTTGATTATTCAGAAATTTTCGTAGTTGGAGATTTAGCTGATTGTCGAGACAAAGAAGGTCAGCAAGTACCGACTTCCGCACAAGCTGCTTTCCAGCAATCTGATTTCGTTGCTTGGAACATTTGGGCTTCCATCACCGAACGTCCCCTACTTCCTTTCCGATATCAAAATATGGGAGAAATGCTAACTCTCGGAACTAATAACGGTACTCTCAGCAGTATGGGAGTGCAATTAGACGGTCAGTTAGCTTATCTCGTCCGCCGTCTCGTTTATTTGTATAGAATGCCTAATTTAGAACATCAATTAAGAGTAGGGGTTAACTGGATGGCTAACCCGATTTTGGATTTAATCAATCCTCAGTGAAGGAGTCAGAAAAGAATTAATTTTCACATCTTCTTTCTCCCCATCTCCCCATCAGTCTAAACAGGCAAAATAAATGTCAAACTCCTACTACGCCTTCTTGTCCGTAAGCTTGCCAAGCTAAATCTACCAGACCATTGACGATCGCAGATGCCACTACAGCGCTTCCCTTACGTCCTTCCGTGCGAATATGGGGAATCAGAGAATCTTGCAATCGTTCTTTGGCAACATCCACATCCACAAATCCAGCTGGCGTTCCAATTACTAAAGCTGGTCGAATTTCCTCTGCTTCAATTAGTTCTACTAAAGAAGTCAACGCTGTCTGGGCATGACCTACCACAAAAATCCCTTCTGGGTAGCGTCTGGCTAAAGTTTCAATTCCCCAAGCTATACGGGTTTTTTCTCTTTGAGGGCGAGTCAGGGCGTCCATGCTACAGTACACCGGATTAGCAAAAGTGCTTTGGATACTCGGTGTGATGCCAACTTGTACCATCGGCACGTCTACCACGATAGTAGTACGTGCCGCTAACGCCGCCGCCCCCGCTTGTAAAGCTCTTTCTGAAAAGCGAATCAGAGATTTATATTCAAAATCTGCTGTAGCATAAATTACCCGGCGAACAATTTCGTACTCCGCCGGGGAAAATACGTGATCGCCTATTTCGCGATCGATAATTGCTAAACTCTGGGCATCCGTAACGTGCCATTCCATTACTTACTTATCTCCGGAAGGTATGCCTCACCCATCTATATAGCCAAGATTGGCTTTCGTGCGATCGGTTTCTACCCAATAAGATAGCAGGGCAGGGGGTGAAAGAGAGATAGGGAGATGGGGAGATGGGGAGATGGGGAGATGGTGGAGAATTCAAAATTCAAAATTCAATTCTTTTTACTTCATCCTTCACCCTTCATCCTTTACTGCTGGCTGGGACTTTCAGAAGCAGAAGACATCATTGGGGACAAGTATGCAGCTAAAGCACCGATCGTAAAGCCTGCCACGTTCCGGAATAAGGGTAACCATTCAGCAGTGCGGGTAACTACTGGGCCAATACCGAACGCAATAAACAGAATTCCCCACAAAGGCGAGAAGATTAAAGCCCACTGCCAAGCGATGATTTGTCCTGGTTTACGAGGATGGGCAGCAAACCCAAATATCACACCACCGACAATAGAAGTAATTAAAGTGAGAATCCATTGTTCGCGAGGCAGTCCCGGCACCACATTGCAACCACCTTGACGCAGACAAGTTTCGATCGATTTTAAAGATTGAATGATCGATTGGTCTTCTCCCTCTTCTCGGACAAAGTACAAATTGCCGTAGCGAGTTTGTAACTCAATCCAGAATGTACGAGGTAGCAGCTTATAAACATCATCCCCAACATTGAAATTAAGGATATTGCCGCCCCGGGAATCGGCAATCAGCAACACGCTTTTTTCGTCCAAACCCCAATAATCTTTAACAGCGCGACCGGGGGTGCGATCGTATTGGGTTAAAACTCGCAGTTTAAAACCAGTTTCCGCTTCAAACTGCTCTATATCATTTTTTAATGAGTCTTCTTGTATATCGGTAAGAGATCTGGTCAAGTCAATAATCGGGGTTTGAATGTCAGGCAGTAAGTCCGGATTCTCATATGCTCGTGCGGCTGGTGCCTGCGCCCAAACGCTTACTGCCAGGACAAAGGCTGCCACGGATACTAAAACTCTTTTGAGAAAATGATGCTGCTGCATTGGCTGTTCCACCCGTATGTGAAGCGTGAAATTTTTATATGACTTTCTTAATCAAAGGATAATAGAAAAATCATATTTCTTTACACTTGTTTACAAAATTTTCATCAAAAGATTAAATATACCCCACCAGTGAGAAACCCGGTTTCTTCAAGAAACCGGGTTTCTATGTGTCTTACTGGCCTGAAAAAAGCCATAAAACAGGAGTATCAATCTCGCCGATCCATTGGAAAGAACTCTTGCACGCTTTGAGTTTCAGTTGGTTTCATTACTGGTATCAGGGTAACAGGCGGTTGATTCTCCCGCGTTAAAGCTTGTTTCAAAGGTTTGAGTAAATAGTAAGCACCGCACGTTAATAAGCGATCGCCTGGATGAATTTGAGTTTCTCCCCCTGGAAAGCGGACAAACTTACCATCTCGCCGGATCGCTTGGACACTTATCCCATATTGGCGGCGAATATCTAACTCTGCCAGAGTTTTACCAACAAAATCGCTGCTTTCTGGCACTACCATCCACTGACAAGCCGCATTTTGATTGGGAACAGCTACCTCACCTTTTGCTAGCGCATCAAAAGCCGCTAGTTCGTCAGCTTCGCCAATTACTAACAAACGATCGCCCTCTTCCAGAGTTGTAGCGTTACTGGGATAATCTACTTCCTCACCCCCAGATCGGCGAATCGCCATCAAGCTTACCCCGGTTAAATTTCGCAGATCGGCTTCCTGCAAACTCATCCCAGTCAATGGAGAAGCATCTGGTAAATTGTACCAACGCCTGCTCATATCCTGAGTTGCCATCTGGAGTTCGCGAGAAACCTGAGAAGCAGAACGCTGGGGTTGCAACTCTAGATAATGGTGGTTGCGGATTTCCTTGACCTTCTGTTCGATCGCAAACGAACTCATTCCCAAGCGAGTCAACAGCGGAGTGACTAATTCCAAACTAGCCTCAAATTCCGGTTGTACTACTTCCTTAGCTCCCAATTGGTAGAGCAATTCAATATCTTTATCCTTAATTGCTCTAACTACGATGTCTAATTCTGGTGCTAACTCCAAAGCACGTTTCAGACATAGACGAGTACTCATCGCATCTGGAAGCGCGATCGCCATCCCCTTCGCTTGAGATACCCCAGCCGTTTCCAGAACGTGCAAACTAGCCGCATTCCCATAAACATAAGGCAATCCCGCTTCTCTTAGCTGCTGAATTTTGCTTTCCGATCGATCCACCACAACTACAGAAAAACCACTCTCGTGCAACAGCCTGACCAAATTCCGACCCACCCGGCCATAGCCGCAGACTACAATGTGATTTTGTCGGGGTAAATCCGCAGCCACTGCCAACGGTAAATCGCTTGCTTCGATCGATCGTTTCAGCCAAGGTAATTCCAACAACTGAGGTACCAGTCGCAGCACGAAAGGCGTCAAGATCAGAGTACAAGCAGTCGTACCTAAAATTAACAAGTAGATCTGGCGGGAAACCAATCCTAAGGCTTGTCCCTCGCTAGCCAACACAAACGAAAATTCTCCAATCTGCGCCAGTCCCAAGCCAGCGATCAAGGCAGTTTTCCAAGAATAGCGAAATAACCTAACTATAGGCGTAATAATTAAAAATTTGCCTAAAAATACCAGCGCCACCAACCCCAAAATCATTTCCAGGTTATTCCACAGAAACACCGGATCGATCAGCATCCCAATGGAAGCAAAGAACAAAGTAGCAAAAATGTCCCGTACTGGTTCGACATAGGTGAGAGTTTGGTCGGCATACTCCACTTCGGAAATCATCAACCCAGCCACAAACGCTCCCATTTCAATGGAAAGCCCCAAATGCTCCGTTAGTAAAGCAATACCGAGACAAAGCGCTACTACGCCTAGCAAAAATAACTCTTGGCTTTCCGTGCGCGCGAGGAACCTTAAAATCGGTGGAATTAACCAAACACCTGCCGCCACAGCGCCAGCAGCAAATAAGACAATCCATACCAGCGCTAAAAATACTGCTTTACCGATTTCTTCCGGTGGTTTATCTAAAGCAGGTAACACTGCCAACATGAGTCCCAATGCCAGGTCTTGTACCACCAACATTCCCAACATCACTTGTCCGTGGGTGGTTTCGGTTTCGTTGCGTTCGATCAAGCACTTGAGGACTACTGCTGTGGAAGACAGGGAAAGAATCGCTCCCAAAAAGACTCCCTTAGCTGGTAATGTACCCCAACGTCCGGTTGCCCAACAGATGAAAACCGTAACTAAAATAGTCAGGATAATTTGGAGGGCAGCACCGCCCAAACCGATCGCTTTAACTTTTTTCAGTTCTGCAAAAGAAAACTCTACTCCTAAAGCAAATAACAAAAAGGCAACTCCAAACTGAGCCAGAGTTTCTACCTGAATAACTTCTTTGATCAATCCCAGTCCTGCTGGCCCAACGACCATTCCCCCTAGCAGGTAACCCAGCAAAACCGGTTGTCTGAGCAGAGATGCTAATAATCCTCCGGCAGTAGCAGCAGCGAGAACTAAAACTAAATCAACTATTAGCCGAAAATCTTCTTGCACAATTTTCTGAAAAAATTATTAAAGTATATAAATTTTAGAATACAGAGTTTGTATTGAGTGGGGCATCTTCTCTGAAACATCTCTCATTTAGCTTCAGTCTGTATTTCAATTCGCAGAAAAGCTGATATCAACTGTATAGATAACCATCATGACTACCTCTCGTCGATCGAAATCATGGCAGAGCCAGTTAATCGCTTTATGGAACAAGACACCAAGCAAAATTTCTACCCTGTTTTCATGGGCCAAGGGTCACCGCCATCAAGCGATCGCCCTCAGCTTAGGTATCCCGTTGGCCTGGGGAATTGCCCTGCTGTCCTCTCCAGTTGATGCTCTAGAAGCACGAGTTACGCCAGCCAATCCTAAATTAGGCGATACTTTGTCAGTCATAATACAACCAAATTCTCTGAATGCAACTCCTACCGTAACTATGGGAGGTAAAACCTATTCAGCATTTTTAGTTGGTTCTGATTATCGAGCTTTGTTGCCCACTACCCCCTTAGAATCACCGGGCATTCGCCAAATTCAAGTTGAATCGGAAGGCGAACAACAAACTCTCACCGTTCAGTTAGCTAATCGTTCCTTTCCCGTGCAACGGATTCGGCTTTCTGGCGGCGGCATCGAGCCGACCCAACAGGAATTAAATCGGGTTGATGCCTTCAAACAATTGGTAACCCCTGAAAAGTATTGGAATGGTCCATTTATCGCCCCAAATAGAGGCAGAATTTCTTCTATCTACGGCGTCCGTCGCTACTACAATGGCGTGTTTGCGAAAGATTACTATCATCGGGGTGTCGATTATGCTGGCGGACACGGTTCGCCCGTGATTGCGCCAGCTGCCGGTCGGGTAGCATTAGTAGGAAGAGTTTCGGAAGGATTCCGATTGCATGGAAATACGATCGGTATCGATCACGGCCAAGGAGTAACAAGTATATTTTTACACTTAAGCCGCATTGATGTTCGAGAAGGCGATTTCGTCCGAGCAGGTCAAGCAATCGGCGCGATCGGTTCTACAGGTGCTTCGACTGGCCCCCATTTACATTGGGGATTGTACGTTAACGGACAATCTGTTGACCCAGTTCCTTGGCGAACCAAAGGAATTGAATGAAGGAGAAATTCAGAATTCAGGAGTCAGAATTCAGAATATTAGTTTTTCTCCCCTTCTCCCCATCTCCCCATCCACCATTTACCTAATGTGGGTAATTCCTGACGGTAATGTATAGGCCGGATTTGTTAGGAAATATACTGTAATAAAATGCACCCGTTCTGGCCAGCAAACTAAGGACAAGTTAAAAATAGAGAGCTTTCTTGCTAAACTCCTGTATGATTTGTCCAGCAATTTCCAGTCGATCGCCCTTGATGGGTAAGACAACATCAGGGCCAGTTTGCTAAGTCGAAAAGGTGTCATAGAGCATATAGAGGTGTTATGAGTATAGAGAAAATAGTTGAACAAGCTCTACAGGATGGTTATTTGACACCAGCAATGGAAGCGGAAGTAGCGCGAATCTGCGATACCGCTTCAGAGCTTTCCATAGAAGAATATATGGCTCTCGATCGGTTGATGGGGTCGCTGTTGACTGGCGAAGTAGTAGCGGTACCGCGCAAGCAATTCATTAACGTGATGGAAGAGTTAGTGCTGACAGAGGCAATCTCGCGGGTAGCAGAAATCGAAGCAACCAGCGATCGCGTTCTGGATGTAGGTGACATTGCTGCTTATGCTTTAAACAGACTACCTCCCCTATATGCCACCACCGAAGAAGGAGCTAACTATCAGCGCCAGCGTGCGAGGGAAGAGCTACAGGATTTAATTAGCGAGCAAGTAAGCGAAGCGATCGTTCGCAACATAGAACAACCTCACTTAGACCCTTCCCGGCAAGCTTTGGGAAAAAATACTGGTAGAGACGTACTCAAACAAGTAAGTTCCTTGCTAGAAGCTTATGCTCCTACCTACGAACAAAAACCAACTTCTAGCCAGCCCAAAATAGATTTTCTGGATACTAACTACCCCAGTTAACTCATTAAGATGATTTAAGGTAGTCGGTAAGAATGAAAAACGATCGGGAATGATTCTGCCGTATTAGGAGTATGAAAAACCCGGTTTTTTTCCATAGAAGGCAATCTTTCTGGTGCTTAAAAGATCGCGTAAATTTAATTTGCCTAAGCTTTATCGTCTGATGCTAATTAATGTACGCAGAAAACCTTATCATTGAGTGAAAGCAGCAGAGGGAAAGTTTCCAGGTACAAGGGAACAAGGTTTTGACTTAGGTTTCTTTTATTTAGGTACTTCTGTTTATTCGTACCTTTCTATTTAATAAATTTTAAATTTGTTTAATTATTGAAATTGAATTTTCATCTCTGTTCGAGATCGCTCAAGTCTGTGGCTAAAGCTTTGTGCCTTCAGGCCAAAGTAAGCTTACTACTTTTTAATAGTTACTGATGTACCGATCGTCACCAGTTCGTAAAGCGCTTCGATATCCTGATTTCGCATTCTCAAACAACCGTGAGAAACAGCTTTGCCGACGCCTTCCTTTTGATTGGTACCGTGAAAACCTATACTGTGACGATCGCCCCACCAAAAACCTATCCAGCGCGTACCTAAAGGATTATTCGGTCCGGGCGGTACTAGAGCATTCACGATCGGATGTCGCCAGACTGGGTTTTTCTGCATTTGCAAAACTTGAAAAGAACCGGTAGGAGTTTGCCACCCCTCCTGCCCGACGGCTACCGGATAACTGGCTTTTAATCGATCGTCTTGGTAAATATTCACTTTGCGATCGCTCAAGTCAACCACTAAACGTACCCGATTAGCTAAACCTGATTTTTCAGCCTCTACAGAATTAACCGCCAATGGCTTAGCACGTATCCCTTCCTCAAAACTGGGATTGGCAATCAAAACGCTTTCTCTTTGTTTTCTACTTACTTCTTCTCCCTCTCTGAAACTGCGATTTTCCAGCATCGAATCAGCCCCATGCCACTGCACCACCAATAACAAAAAAGCCGTAGCAAAACAAAGCAGCATTAAATGATAGCGCAGCAAGTCACTTTTTAGCATTGCTACCCCTCAAAAAACAGCTTTTTGTTCGGAAAACTCGGTTTGTCATGTCGGCGTAAAATATTGATTGAAGCAGATCCCCTGTTTGCTGAGACTGGCAACTACGGTTGAAAGAGATGTTTTTTTTAGCCAACCCAGCAATTTCTATCTTCAGGAAGATCTAAATATCTACCTCTTTAGCACAAAGATTTTAACAGCTACTACCAATTCACTTTAACGCAGCTACAATCCTGCACTCTCCCTCCTGTTAAAAAATCTTTCTTTAGCAGGATGTAAATTAATTAGGATGATTCTTTCTCAGTCTGTCCGCTCTATTTAGATCGGGAAATCACTTTAACGATGCCGCTCTTTTTCCCTTGCTCTCTGCCAGGATAATAAAGGTAAGGTGACAGCGTTTGAGTGAAATGGAATATAACCTTTCTCCCAGGCTGGTTGTCCAAATTGACCTCTTTCCTCAGCTAATTGCTAAAGAAGAGCCAATTATTTTTATTTTCTATAACTTAAGGAAGAGAAATAGACTGGACACTCTGGGTCTACGCTGTGTAAAACAATAATTACCCCCTCAAGGACAAAGCTATGCCAGCTGAACAATTAGTTAAGGATGATTCAGATAGCTTAGATACTAAAGAGTTACTAAAAGTATTAGTAGCGGTTAAAAAAGGTAATTTTAAGGTACGAATGCCTATTGACAAAACTGGTATAGCAGGAAAAATAGCCGATACCATCAACGACATCATTGAATTAAATGAAAGAACAAATAAAGAACTAGAACGCATCAGCACAGTAGTAGGCAAAGAGGGGAAAATTTCCGAACGAGCATCCCTTGGTTCGGCAGGGGGTTCTTGGACTGATTCGGTTAATTCAGTTAATACTTTAATTACCGATTTAGTGCAGCCAATGGCGGAAACTGCTCGCGTGATCCGCTCGGTAGCTAATGGAAATTTATCACAAACGATCGCTTTAGAAATTGAAGGCAGATCGTTAAAAGGAGACTTCCTCCAAACTGCCGAAATTGTTAACACGATGGTTACCCAACTTAGCTCATTTGCTTCGGAAGTAACTCGCGTTGCCAGAGAAGTCGGAACGGAAGGAAAACTGGGCGTGCAAGCACAAGTACCGGGTGTCGCTGGTACATGGAAAGATTTGACTGATTCGGTCAATATGATGGGGGGAAATTTAACCGCCCAAGTAAGAAATATTGCAGAAGTAACGACGGCTGTTGCTAATGGCGACTTATCGAAAAAAATTACAGTAGATGTTAAAGGCGAAATTTTAGAATTAAAAAACACCGTTAATACAATGGTGGATCAACTTAATTCTTTTGCATCGGAAGTAACTAGGGTAGCAAGGGAAGTAGGAACGGAAGGTAAATTAGGCGTACAAGCAGAAGTACCTGGTGTAGCGGGAACTTGGAAAGATTTGACCGACTCGGTAAACTCGATGGCGAGTAACCTAACCGCCCAAGTAAGAAACATTGCGGAAGTGACAACGGCGGTAGCAAATGGCGACCTTTCTAAGAAGATTACCGTAGATGTAAAAGGAGAAATTTTAGAGTTGAAAAACACCGTTAACATCATGGTGGATCAACTCAGTTCATTTGCATCAGAAGTAACTAGGGTAGCGAGGGAAGTAGGCGCAGAAGGAAAATTAGGCGGACAAGCAGAAGTTAAAGGTGTTGCAGGTACTTGGAAAGATTTAACCGATAGCGTTAATTTTATGGCGGGTAGTTTGACTGCCCAAGTAAGAAACATTGCAGAAGTGACGACGGCTGTTGCAAATGGCGATCTTTCTAAGAAGATTACCGTAGATGTTAAAGGGGAAATTTTAGAGTTGAAAAACACCGTCAATACGATGGTGGATCAACTTAATTCCTTTGCATCTGAGGTAACTAGGGTAGCGAGAGAAGTAGGAACGGAAGGTAAATTAGGCGTTCAAGCAGAAGTAAGAGGGGTAGCCGGAACCTGGAAAGATTTAACGGATAGCGTGAATTTGATGGCGGGTAACTTAACGGGACAAGTGCGGAATATTGCCGAAGTTGCTACTGCGATCGCAAACGGAGATTTATCTAAGAAAATTACGGTTAATGTAAAAGGGGAAATTTTAGAGTTGAAAAACACCATCAACGTGATGGTGGATCAACTGAGTTCGTTCGCATCAGAGGTAACAAGGGTAGCGAGAGAAGTAGGAACGGAAGGAAAATTAGGCGTACAAGCGGAAGTGCGAGGGGTAGCGGGAACTTGGAAAGATTTGACGGATAATGTTAACTCGATGGCAAGTAACTTAACTGCCCAAGTAAGAAACATTGCCGAAGTTGCCACTGCGATCGCAAATGGGGATCTTTCTAAGAAAATTACTGTTCCGGTAAAAGGGGAAATTTTAGAGTTGAAAAACACCATCAACGTGATGGTGGATCAACTCAGTTCGTTTGCATCAGAAGTAACTCGCGTCGCCCGTGAAGTAGGTTCGGAAGGAAAATTGGGCGTACAAGCTGATGTAAGGGGTGTCGCGGGAACGTGGAAAGATTTAACCGATAGCGTGAATTTTATGGCGGGTAGTTTAACCGCCCAAGTAAGAAATATCGCCGCAGTAACGACGGCGGTAGCAAATGGGGATCTTTCTAAGAAAATTACCGTTGATGTAAAAGGGGAAATTTTAGAGTTGAAAAACACCGTCAATACGATGGTGGATCAACTTAATTCCTTTGCATCAGAAGTAACAAGGGTAGCGAGGGAAGTAGGAACGGAAGGAAAATTAGGCGTACAAGCGGAAGTAGGAGGCGTCGCCGGAATTTGGAAAGAATTAACCGATAGCGTGAACTTCATGGCGGGTAGTTTAACCGCCCAAGTAAGAAACATTGCAGAAGTGACGACGGCGGTAGCAAATGGGGATCTTTCTAAGAAGATTACTGTTGATGTAAAAGGGGAAATTTTAGAGTTGAAAAACACCATAAATACGATGGTGGATCAACTTAATTCCTTCGCGTCTGAGGTAACTAGGGTAGCGAGAGAGGTGGGAACGGAAGGTAAATTAGGGGTGCAAGCCTACGTGCGAGGGGTAGCAGGCACTTGGAAAGATTTGACGGATAATGTTAACTCGATGGCGGGTAATTTGACAGCCCAAGTAAGAAACATTGCCGAAGTTACTAAGGCGGTGGCAAATGGGGATCTGTCTAAGAAAATTACCGTTGATGTAAAAGGGGAAATTTTAGATTTGAAGAACACCATCAACACGATGGTGGATCAACTGAGTTCCTTCGCTTCAGAGGTAACGCGGGTAGCGAGAGAGGTAGGAACGGAAGGAAAATTGGGCGGACAAGCAGATGTGCGGGGTGTCGCCGGTGTCTGGAAAGATTTGACGGATAACGTGAACTCGATGGCGGGTAATTTAACCGCGCAGGTGCGAGGTATTGCACGAGTAGTAACGGCGGTGGCGAATGGAGATTTGAAGCGAAAATTAATGTTAGATGCCAAAGGGGAAATCGAAACTTTGGCAGATACGATTAATGAAATGATCGATACCCTAGCGACGTTCGCGGATCAGGTGACTACGGTGGCGCGAGAAGTGGGTATTGAGGGTAAGTTGGGCGGACAAGCGAAGGTACCTGGGGCGGCTGGAACTTGGCGGGCGCTGACGGATAACGTGAACGAACTGGCGGCGACGCTGACTACTCAGCTAAGAACGATCGCAGAAGTGGCGACAGCGGTAACGAAGGGTGACTTAACGCGATCGATTTCTGTAGAAGCGCAAGGGGAAGTAGCAATCCTGAAAGATAACATCAACCAAATGATTGCTAACTTGCGCGAAACTACCCAGAAAAATACCGAACAAGACTGGTTGAAAACCAATTTGGCGAAATTCACCAGAATGCTGCAAGGTCAGCGGGATTTGGAAACAGTTTCTAAACTGATTCTTTCCGAACTAGCACCTCTGGTTTCTGCCCAACACGGTGTCTTTTATTTAATGGAAAATAGTGAAGCAGATCATTATTTGAAACTCCTCAGCACCTATGCTTATCGCGAACGCAAACATTTAGCAAATCGCTTCAGTATGGGTGAAGGATTAGTCGGACAGTGCGCCCTAGAAAAAGAACGGATTCTGATTACGGAAGTACCGGATAACTATATCAAAATTAGTTCTGGTTTGGGAGAATCAAAACCTTTAAATGCAGTTGTATTGCCAGTACTTTTTGAAGGGCAAGTAACGGCAGTGATCGAACTGGCTTCCTTCCGTCGATTTAGCGAGATTCACTTAACATTCTTCGACCAGTTAACGGAAAGTATAGCGATCGTTTTGAATACGATCGCTGCCAGTATGCGGACTGAGGAATTACTCAAACAGTCCCAGTCTTTGGCAGAAGAATTGCAAACTCAACAAGGGGAATTGCGAGAAACTAACAAGCGATTGGAAGAACAAGCCAAATCTCTGAAAGCTTCTGAAGAATTACTAAAAAATCAACAAGAACAGTTGCAGCAAACCAACGAAGAATTAGAAGAAAAAGCCCGTCTATTGGAGTTACAAAACAGAGAAGTAGAACGCAAGAATCGGGAAATAGAACAAGCCCGACGTTCTTTAGAAGAAAAAGCCGAGCAATTAGCTTTGAGTTCCAAATACAAGTCGGAATTTTTAGCCAATATGTCTCATGAATTGAGAACACCCCTCAATAGTTTGTTGATTTTGGCTCGCCTACTAGCTGATAATCCGGAAGGTAATCTAACGCCTAAGCAAGTAGAGTATACCCGAACGATTCATTCGGCTGGAACCGATTTGTTGGGGTTGATTAATGACATTTTGGATCTGGCAAAAATTGAATCAGGCACGATGTCAATTGAAATTGATATGATGCTATTTTCTGAGTTGCGAAAGCAAATAGAACGCACTTTTCAACAAGTAGCTCATGACAAGGGATTGAACTTCACCCTAGAATTTGATTCGCAACTGCCAAGAGCTATTTATACTGACTCGAAACGCTTGCAACAAGTGTTGAAAAATCTACTTTCTAATGCTTTTAAGTTTACCGACCAAGGAGGGGTAATCCTGCGATCGGGCCTTACTACAGAAGGTTGGAGTCCGGATAACGAAACTTTAAATAATGCCTCTAGCGTGATATTTTTCTCAGTGATCGATACGGGAATCGGGATTGCTAGCGATAAACAAAAAATCATTTTTGAGGCATTTCAGCAAGCGGATGGTACTACCAGCCGCAAATATGGCGGTACTGGGCTGGGGTTATCGATCAGTCGCGAAATAGCTCGTCTTTTGGGCGGAGAAATTCAACTGATTAGCGTGTTAGGTCAGGGAAGTACTTTTACGCTTTACGTTCCGCAAAACAATTTCTCTCCTAGCAGTTTGCCAACACCAGTAAATACGGCCAAGGTAACCTTACCGGAACAGCAATCTACTACTGAGAAAAATCCTGTTTCTGCGGCTTCTAGTTTAATGGTTTCCACTTCAACTGTGGCGGCAAAAACAGTAACGGTGCAAGCTAAACCAGTAACGGAAATCTTTCCTCAACAAGATGGGGGACAAAAACGACCTTATCCTGCGATCGCAGACGATCGCAGCGATCTGAACAACGATGACATAGTGTTGTTAATAATTGAGGACGACGTAAATTTTGCGCGGATCTTATTAGAATTAGCGCGACAAAATGGCTTCAAAGTGTTGGTAGCCTTGCGTAGCGAGACGGGGCTAGCAATGGCGCAAGAATTTAAGCCTCATGCCATCATTTTGGATATCATGTTGACCTCGTTAATGGATGGGTGGACGGTGTTAGATCGCCTGAAACACGATCCGAATACTCGTCATATTCCGGTGCATATTATTTCAGTCGCGGAAGGAAGACAAAGGGGTTTGCAATTGGGTGCAGTTGCGTATCTGCAAAAGCCAGTCTCAACTGAAGCGATCTCCCAAGCAATTTCTCAAATCAAATCTTTTGTTCAACGCCCGGTAAAAAATCTACTTGTGGTAGAAGCAGATGAAAATCAACGTCACAGTATTGTAGAACTAATCGGCAATAGCGATGTCGCTACTACCGCCGTGGGAACTGGTGCAGCCGCCTTGGAAACGCTCAAATCAGGATGCTTTGATTGTGTGGTGCTAGATTTGAGTTTGCCAGATATGAATGGTTTTGAATTAATCGAACGAATTAAGCAGGAAGTAGAAAATGTTGCATCTATCTTTAGTAACATACCCATTATCGTTTATACAGGACACAATTTGAGTGAGGAACAAGAAAATGAATTGAAACGCATGAGTGAGGTGATTAACATCAAAAATGCCCGATCGCCAGAAACCTTATTAGATGAAACAGCTTTATTTTTGCATCGGGTACAAGCAAATTTACCGGCAGCCAAGCGAGAAATTTTAGAGCAACTTCATAAAAGAAATGGCTTACTCGCGGGCAAAAAAGTTTTAATTGTAGATGATGACGTGCGGAATATTTTTGCCCTGACCAGTATGCTGGAACGCCATAATATGCAGGTAATGTATGCGGAAAATGGTAGAGACGGCATTGCTGTTTTACGGGCAAATCAAAATATAGATCTGGTTCTCATGGATGTAATGATGCCAGAAATGGATGGTTACCAAACCATGCGAACGATTCGGCAAATGCCACAATTTCAAACCCTACCGATGATTGCTCTTACTGCTAAAGCGATGAGAGGCGATCGAGAAAAATGTATTGAAGCTGGTGCATCTGACTATATCAGCAAACCGGTCGATACCGAACAGTTATTATCTCTGATGCGCGTCTGGCTTTATAAATAATAGTTATTGGTCATTGGTCATTGGTGATTTTGTATTAATTCACAACTAATTCCTGTTGACTAATGACTGATAAGCTAATGACTAATGACCGATGACCGATGACCAATGACCAATGACTAATTACCAATGAGCAATGCAGAGAAAGTAAACGTTTTAATGGTTGACGATCATCCAGAAAATCTGTTAGCCCTAGAAGCAGTTCTCAATAGTCTGGGTCAGAATCTGGTCAGAGCAAATTCTGGCGAAGAAGCATTGAGATGTCTGCTCAATCAAGATTTTGCCGTCATTTTGCTAGATGTTCAAATGCCGGGAATGGATGGTTTTGAAACAGCTAACCTGATTAGGCAAAGAGAGCGAAGTCGTCACACGCCGATCATTTTTCTCACCGCTTTCAGTAGAAGCGAACAGTTTGTTTTTAAAGGTTATTCATTGGGAGCAGTAGATTACTTACTCAAGCCTATAGATGCGGAAATACTGAAGTCTAAAGTCTCGGTATTTATCGACCTTTGCCAGAAGAATCAAGAAGTAAAAAAACAAGCTGATGAACTAGCAGCGATTAACGCTGAATTGCGGGAAACTGAAGAAAGATTTCGCTGTTTGAGCGCTTGTTCGCCGGTGGGAATTTTCCTAACCAATACGAAAGGTAATTGTACTTATACTAATCCGCGTTACCAAGCTATTACAGGTATTAACTTACCAGAAACTTTAGGAGATGGTTGGAAAAACTGCATTTATCCGGAAGACCGGGAAGAAGTTTTAAAGAAATGGCATAACTACGTCCAAAAAGGACGCGAATATTCTCAAGAATTTAGAATATTTGTTAAAAGCAACTTAGGGGATAAAACAGAAGTAAATTCTAGTAACCCTAGTTTAATACCATCGGAAGAGCGAATTATTCGCTGGGTTCACCTTCGCTCATCTCCCATGCTTTCCGATTTAGGAAAACTAATTGGTTACGTGGGTACGATGGAGGATATTACCGAACGCAAACAAGCAGAAGAAGCACGGGCAGCGATGCTGCGAGAACAAATAGCCAGACAGCAAGCGGAAGCGGCAAATCGAATGAAGGATGAGTTTCTGGCTACTCTTTCTCACGAACTCCGTACTCCTCTTAACTCAATTTTAGGCTGGGCAAGACTATTGCGAACTCGCAGTTTTAACCAAGAAACTGCCGATCGCGCTTTAGAAACGATCGAGCGGAATGCTAAGTTGCAGGCACAATTAATAGAAGATATTTTAGATGTTTCTCGCATTGTTCGCGGTAAGTTACGCCTCAATTTGTGTCCGGTTAATTTGGTTTCTATCCTTCAATCGGCAATTGATTCGGTATGCCATCAAGCCGAAAATAAAAATATTCAAATTCAAACGATCGTCGATCCGGATGTTAGTTTAATTTCAGGCGATCCGAACCGTTTGCAACAAGTTATTTGGAATTTAGTATCAAATGCTATTAAGTTTACTCCGGAAGGAGGAAAAATAGAAGTAAAGCTGGAGCAGGCTGATCCTTACGTGAAAATTAAAGTCAGCGATACGGGTATTGGTATTAGTAAAGATTTTCTTCCCTATGTTTTCGATCGCTTCCGCCAAGCCGATGGCAAAACTACTCGCTCTTATGGGGGATTAGGATTGGGATTAGCGATCGTTCATCATTTAGTACAATTGCACGGTGGTATCGTACAAGCAGACAGCGCTGGAGAAGGAAAGGGGGCAACTTTTACCGTCCAATTGCCTTTGTCTAGACAAGTAGGGGAGGAGGAGAGTAAAAAATTGGGGGAGCAAGGGAGTAGTGGCGTCGAGACGCCTGGTAGTGAAGTATTGCCAGAAAATTTATACTCAAACCGCGCGACGACTATTCAACACAAGTGTCTTCATCCCGCTCCAGGCTGTTGCTCTTCGGCACATATTTTGAATGGCTTGCGAGTGCTAGTTGTAGATGACGATCCTGATGTACGGGAGTTTGTGGCAGTCGTCCTAGAAGATGGTGGTGCTAAAGTAACGGCAGTGGCTTCTGCTTCCGAGGCGCTGAAAACAATCAAAAAATGGCAACCAGACGTGCTGGTGAGCGATATTGGAATGCCAGAAGAAGATGGCTATGCTTTCATCCGTAAAGTGAGAAATTCGGAGCGAAAAGGTCGTTTTTTGCCAGCAGCAGCCTTAACTGCTTATATAAGAGAGGAAGACCGGACGAAAGCTTTGGAAGCAGGTTTTCAAATCCACTTGTCTAAGCCGATTGATAGCAGAACTTTAGTTAATGCGATCGCCGATCTAGCTGGTAGAACAGTCAATCAATATTAAATCGGGATTGAAGTCTTAAGGATAAAGGATGAAGTAAAAATTTTGGGGAACGTATCTGTATGTCTCCACTTCTTCATTTCCCAATTACGGGATTTACCCCTTAAGCGTTGTAGTAGTCTCAGAAGCCTTGGGAACTTTTGCGATAGGGTGGCGTCTGAAGAGAAGGGATGTTATGAATCAAAATCAATCCATGAGTGAATCGATTTCTGTATCCTGGTCTGGCGGTGAGGTGGCTATTCCTCAAGCGATCGAACAACCAGTTGACAAACTCTCCAATTACGATCTGGTGTTGCGCTGTCAAACTGGACTTCGGCCCGATCGCGAGGCGTTTGCCGAACTGCTGCGTCGATATCAGTCCCACGTCGAGAAAATTTTGTTCCATTTGGCTCCCGATTGGCAAGACCGCGCTGATTTAGCTCAAGAGGTTTGGATTCGGGTTTATCGCAATATCAAAAGATTAAACGAACCTGTCAAATTCCGGGGATGGCTGAGTCGGATTGCCACTAACTTGTTTTACGATGAGTTACGCAAACGCAAGCGGGTAACGCAGCCGATATCGCTAGATGCGCCTAGAATGGTGGAAGATGGGGAAATGGATTGGGAAATTGCCGCAGATAGCCCCGGCCCGGTAGATGATTTGAGTACTCGCGAGTTTTACGAACAACTGCACGTTGCGATCGCCGATCTGCCAGAAGTTTTTCGGACTACCATAGTATTAAGAGAAATTGAAGGCATGGCCTATGAGGAAATTGCCGATATTACAGGGGTTTCTCTAGGAACGGTAAAGTCCAGAATCGCTAGAGCCCGCCAAAGACTTCAGTCTCAGTTACAAACCTATCTGGATGGTTAGGCAAAAATAGGTTTGTGTTATACGGTAACCGTGCTACTGTGGTGATTCTTATTTATTTTCCCTGCTTCCTCTGGCTTTCCCTGTCCTCTTAATTCTTTTCAGGTAGTTCAGCAGGGAAAAAAAAGAGTAGCTAGTATAACCCTCAAGACAGTCCTAAACCCCGAATAAATTTCTTAAGATCTGTAGTAGACTAGCCCTTACATAAAGCTGGCTATGTCTGGCTTAATAGTAAACGAAAGTGCGAGATTCCCAACCAAGCTGAACTTAAGATATATTGTTAGACTCGGCTAAGTAGGTCTCTCAGACTTGGAATGGAAAATACCTTTATCCAAAATCTAAAATCGATACATAACTATGGCTCCTGACTTTGAATCCCATAACAATTACAAACAACGTTCCCTGGGGGATTCGCCAGCCGGGAATTTGGGTGCTTTGGATATGCAAAAGCGCGATCGCTTTGAACTATTAAGCGCCTACCTGGATGGAGAAGTGAGTGCAAACGAACGCCGCCTAGTGGAAGAATGGCTGAGTACTGACCCCCAAGTACAGTGCTTGTATAGAAGATTGCTCAAATTGCGTCAAACTATCCGCACGATACCAGTACCCCAGTCTCAAGAATCGGTGGAAAATACGGTAACGCAAGTGTTCTCGCGTCTGAACCGTCGCCGGAAACAGGTGCTAATGTGGGGTGGAACTGCTGTTGCAGCTGCCTTTATCGCTAGTTTATCGGGTGTATTCGGAAATACTGGTTCTTTTGCACCACAGTTAGCTGAATCTCCTCAAATGACTGGGGATTCTGAACCTTTAACGATTGCTTTAAATCAACCTCTGATCGAAATCCCCAAAGCACCAGTTGCATCGCCAGTTAAAACGTTGAATCACAGCAGTTCTTATTACAATCCTCAACGTTAATCTAATATTCAATAAAAGTAAAAAGAAATATCGAATCGATATTTCTTCGATATTTTGCCTTTTAACTAGAAATTTTACCCGTCCACCATCCAGAGGGTAACGCGACGCCACCGAAACGGTTTACTTGGTGTTGGGTCATAAAATATACCCAAGCTAAACCTTGCGAGGTGCCTTCTCGATCGTATATTTCCACTTCTTGCCGATTATAAAGATTTTGTTCTGGCGATCGATCGGGCAGGTAATCTTCTAATCCATCCAAGTCTTGCAAAAACTCCGATTTAGCAAAACTCAGCAAATAACCTTGCACTTTCCCATCACCTGGAATCATGGCAGGATAGCCAAAGATGGGTAAGTGATAAATTTTACCTAGCGTAAATGCTGGTTTCTCTTCAACTACTTTACCAGCGCAATAGCGATCGTAATAACGCTCTCCCGGTTTTAACGTACCGTAAACAAAGACTTTTAACATTTGGCGATGAGATTCAATTAGGCTGAAAAAACCGAATTTATAATAAATACCATATTTAAAATGTTCACCATAATAATATGATTGATCGGTTACTTGCTTGGGGTGTGACGCAGGCGGTAGGATTTGCGTTTAAGCCGATTTTGGAAGATTTGGCGAAGGAAGCAACCAAAGATTGGGCGAAAGATATTTTAATATTTTGTCACTTCACCAACTAAAGGTTAATTCAATGCCTCTTAAAACACAATTTCAAATTATCGAAAATCCTACCCAAATTTTGGAGCCAATTACTAAATTCGGTGGTCAACCAGTATGGATTGCTCAACCCAGTTGGCCACTTGACCCAGAAACAGGTGAACCGATGATGTTTCTCGGGCAAATTTATCTTAATCCAGACCTATTTCCCAATAGCAATTATACGATGGTCTATCTTTTCTTTAGTGGTGAGAGTGAGCCAATTTACAATGAAGCGACAGCAATAGTAATTCAAACATTGGAAAATGTATATACAAATGCTGCGCCTGAGATTGAATTTGTATCTGAAGCCACTGGTGCAGCTATATATGAATTGAATGAAAATGGTGAGGCTGTTTATAAAGAGTATAAAGTAGTATTAAACCCCGTAGAAAACGAAGCAGTTCCCCTTGAGGAACGCTACAGGATGAATGATTTAGATTATGACACGGGATTCCATTTTTCCAGACCTGAAATAGCAGGAAATAAAATAGGTGGACAACCGTTATATATCGAAAGTCTGGATACTCCACCCGAACAATTCAACTCAGATGAATGGCTACTATTATTACAATTAGCTCCAACTGAAGGATATTGGCACAATTTGCAACCTAATTTTTATCCCTTTTTGATGGAATTAGGAGAGTTTGGTATTCTGACAGTTTTTATTTCAAAAGATTATAAGCAGGCAAAATGTTACATTCAGCAGCCATAGTTTTCTAGGAGAAAGGGATAAATTGAAATTTTTAATTATTTACGCTATTCTACTTATTAGACCTAAAAATTCCCGAAAAAACACCGAAGCAACAAGTTTAGAGATTGGCTCAAAAATTTCACTTAGGAGACAGGGCTTATGAGAACTAAACTAATCGAATCAATAGCCGAGATGATTCAAACTCTTACAGAAGAAGAAAAAACACTTTTAGACCAAAAGGTAGCCGAAAATAAGGCAATGAAATCAGAGGTAAAACCTAAAGAACGTCATTTTCAGGAAACTGCTACCCCTGAAGAATGGATAAAAGCTTTTCGGGAATGGGCGGAGAGTCATCGCCGGGACTCTCCGCTATTGTCTGATGAAGCAATTAGTCGTGAAAGCATTTACGGAGAAAGGGGATAGTGTCTTTTTTGGTTGATACAAATATTCTATTGCGTAGTGCTGAACCCAGCCATTCCATGTACCCAGATGCTACTAATGCTACGGCTATTTTACGCTCTCAAGGAGAGCAGCTTTGTATCATCCCGCAAAATTTAATAGAGTTTTGGAATGTTTACACCGGTCCCATTGATAAAAATGGGTTAGGGCTTACAATAAAAGAAGCTGAAGCAGAAGTTAATCGATTAAAAGGATTGTTTGTTTTATTAATTGATGAGGAAAGGATTTATTCTGAATGGGAAAGATTGGCAATTATAGCAGCAGCTAAAACATGGCGATCGCCTGGATGATTTGTCATCGCCGCCACGATTTCTTCAGGTACTTCCACCATTGCTTCAGGAAAAGTGTTTTTGATCATTTGCTGAAAACGCGCTGCTTTCTGTTCCGTCATTCGATTTTTATTGATAAGATTGCGGGTCGCACCATCGAGAATTTCCTGAGAAAAATAAACGCAGTACAGTTCAGCTTCAGCAGCACGTAGGAGCGTATCGCATAGAGGCATTGGAAAGATAACACAGGAATCTAGAACAACAGAAGAAAATACCATTTTACTGCTCTATATCCCTAACTTCTTCCTCGTAGAAGCCCTCATCTTGAAGAAATTGGGTTAATTCTTGCAAACCCTTTTGACGCTTCACTTTCCGTTGTTCTTTATACTTGATTAAATCTTGAAAAATCACCCTTCGATGGGAACCAACTTTGATGTAAGGAATTTCACCATTTTCTAGTAATTTGATTAAAAATGGTCGCGATACCTTGAGAATATCAGCCGCTTCTTGTGTTGTTAATTGGCAATTATCGGAAACTATAGAAACGCGCTGACCTGATGCCATTAAGCGAACAATATCACGCAGTATTTGATAAATATAATCTGGAATTTTAACTTCTTCTCCGTTGCTTCCGACTAACTTTGCTTGTGAAGATTCAAGGCTGACAATTTGTTCTAATTGCGCTATTAATTCTCTATCTTGTTCTTCAAGAAAAACTGATTCAAGCGACGCTTTTTGCTTCAACATATTAAATATTTTTTCGGAGTGTATTGTTCTGAAATAAAAGTCAATTCTACTATAACACTATAAGTGCAATATCCGAAACAAGCGAAATATTCAAAATAAAGACGAATCAAATGCGAGGCGCTATTTCAGATCCGATTGAATACGACTATTTCTTATTTTCCTCTGCAAGTGAGTAATGGAAGGGCGATAGACTAGCACTATCAGGGTATCCCCACTCCCCACTACCCATTCCCATTCGTGCCACAATGGGAAAATGTAGTTGATTTGTGACCCAGCAGGAGTTCTAGATTGTGGAATCCCGATATAATCCAACGGCAATAGAGGAAAAGTGGCAAAAGACTTGGGCTGAACAAGGCATAGACCTAACCCCTACAGAGACAGATAAGCCTAAATTCTATGCGCTGTCGATGTTTCCCTATCCATCGGGCAACCTGCACATGGGCCATGTCCGCAACTATACTATCACGGATGCGATCGCAAGAGTACACCGAATGCAAGGCGATCGCGTATTGCATCCGATGGGATGGGATGCGTTTGGACTCCCCGCCGAAAACGCCGCCATCAAAAACCAAACCCATCCGGCGAAGTGGACTTATAACAATATCGCGCAAATGCGATCGGAATTAAAGCGTTTGGGTTTATCCTACGATTGGAATTGCGAACTCGCCACCTGTTCCCCCGACTATTACAAATGGACGCAGTGGATTTTCTTGCAATTTCTCCAAGCCGGATTAGCATATCAAAAAGAAGCTAAAGTTAACTGGGACCCCATAGACCAAACAGTATTAGCAAACGAACAAGTCGATAGCGAAGGTCGTTCTTGGCGTTCCGGCGCAATAGTTGAGAAGAAAAACTTGCGTCAATGGTTCCTCAAAATCACCGATTACGCCGAAGAATTACTCCAAGATTTAGATAAGTTGACAGGTTGGCCGGAAAGAGTAAAGTTAATGCAGGCGAACTGGATTGGCAAATCTGTCGGCGCATATTTGGAATTTCCAATTGTCGGAATGGATGAAAAAATAGGAGTGTTTACCACTCGTCCCGACACCGTTTATGGTGTTACTTACGTGGTACTCGCGCCGGAACATCCATTAACACCAAAAGTTACTACTTCCGAACGCAAAGAAGCAGTCGAAACTTTCATTAAAGAAGTTGCCAATCAAAGCGAATTGGAACGTACCGCCGAAGATAAACCAAAACGCGGTATCCCCACAGGCGGTAAAGCAATTAATCCCTTTACTGGTGAAGAAATACCGATTTGGATTGCCGATTACGTCTTATACGAATATGGCACGGGCGCAGTAATGGGCGTACCCGCACATGATACGCGAGATTTCAAATTTGCCAACGAACAAAATCTGCCCATTAAAGTAGTAATTCTTCCTTCCGAAGATGCCAATTCCGAATTAAAAGAAGCATACACCGACCCCGGAATTATGATTAATTCCGGTGACTTCAACGGCAAGAATTCCACCGAAGGAAAACAGGCCATTATCGACTATGCCGAACAAAAAGGTTTCGGTAAAGCGCGAGTGCAATATCGTCTCCGAGATTGGTTAATTTCTCGCCAAAGATATTGGGGTGCGCCAATTCCAGTTATTCACTGTCCGAAGTGTGGAATAGTGCCAGTTCCCGATCGAGATTTACCCGTTCAATTGCCAGAAAATGTTGAATTTACTGGTCGCGGTGCTTCGCCTTTGGCACAATTAGAAAGTTGGGTAAACGTACCTTGTCCTAGTTGCGGTACGCCTGCGAAAAGAGAAACCGATACGATGGATACGTTTATCGATTCATCGTGGTATTACTTGCGTTTTTGCGATGCCAAAAACGAGAGTAAAGTGTTCGATTCTGCGAAAACAAATGGTTGGATGCCTGTCGATCAATATGTTGGTGGTATCGAACACGCAATCCTACACTTATTATATTCTCGTTTCTTTACGAAGGTGTTGCGAGACAGAGGTTTGCTCAATTTTGACGAACCTTTCCAACGCTTGTTAACTCAAGGTATGGTGCAAGGATTAACTTACACCAATCCGAAAAAATCCGGTAATGCCAAATATATTCCTTCTAATTTGGTAAATCCCAACGACCCGAAAGACCCGGAAACTGGAGAACCGTTGGAAATATCTTACCAAACGATGTCCAAATCTAAATACAATGGCGTCGCACCAGAACAAGTAATTAATAAATACGGTGCGGATACTGCCAGAATGTTTATCTTGTTCAAAGCGCCACCGGAGAAAGATTTGGAATGGGATGAGGCGGATGTTGAAGGACAGTTTCGCTTCTTAAATCGCGTTTGGCGTTTGATAACTGATTTTGCTAATAATCAGTCATCAGCTAAGTTGGATAAATCCAAACTCGAAAATCCAAAATCCAAAGCTGAAAAGGATTTGCGCCGCGCCATTCATACGGCAATTAAGGAAATTACCGATGATTTAGGAAGCGACTATCAATTCAATACGGCAATTTCCGAATTGATGAAATTGAGTAACGCCCTCACGGATACCGATAGTAAAAATTCGGCAATTTATACGGAAGGGATTCACACTTTGATTTTGATGTTAGCGCCGTTTGCGCCGCACATTGCTGAGGAATTGTGGCAGATGATTGGTAATACTGAATCTGTCCATAAAGCAAGTTGGCCGAAATACGATGCTGCTGCTTTAGTTGCCGATGAAATTACTTTGGTAATTCAAATCAACGGCAAAACTCGCGGTACGATCGAAGTTGCAAATACTTCGGATAAGGATACTTTGGAAAAATACGCCCGCGAGTCGGAAGCTGCCCAAAGATATCTTGAAGGTAAGGAAATTAAAAAAGCGATCGTTGTTCCCGGTCGAAATTTGGTTAACTTTGTAGTTGGGTAATTGGTAATTAGGTACGTTGTTGCGCTTTAGCGCTAGTAGGGTGCGTCAGATAGCATAATTTGGGAAATAATCACTAATTTTATCGCTCTGACGCACCCTACAAGTTAATTAAAATTTAGCTAGTGAGGAAAGCAACTATGCTAGAGTTAAAAACAAAAATTCGTAGCGATACTTGGGTAACAGCAACTTGGGAAGAATATATTCAAATTATTGAAGATTCGGAATATCAAAAAGCGAAATGTTACTATCACAATGGACAATTGAGGATTGAAATGAATCCATTAGGACACGACCACGCTTCCGATAATACAATTATATCTTTAGCCGTTAACCTTTTTGGGATAATCAAAAATATTCCTTTACAAGGTTTGATTAATTGTAGTTACCGAAAAACTGGCATAGATGAATCTCAACCTGATGTATCTTACTACATTGGAGAAAACGCACAAATAATTCCTTGGGGAACCACTATTATTAATTTAGATAATTATCCGCCGCCAGATTTGGTAATTGAAGTTGCTAATACTTCTCTTGCTGACGATCAAGGTGCAAAAAGATTGCTATATGAAGATTTAGGAGTAAAAGAATATTGGATTTTAGATGTGCAGAATGTGAGGATAATACCATTTGCGATCGAATCTGGTGGTAGCAGAAGAATTAGCGAATCTCAAGTGTTGCCCGGTTTGAAAATATCGGTGTTGGAAGAAGCTTTGCAGCGCAGTCGTAGCACAGATCAATCACAAGTTGGCGCTTGGTTTTTGTCGGAATTCCAGTCAAATTGTGACTAAACAAAACTATAAGGATGAAAATCATGCAATTACTAGAAGATTATTTTGACTTTCAAAGACCCGATGATATCCGCGTCAAAGGAACCCGCGTCGGTATTGAGCATATTCTTGATGAATACATTCATTCTGGAAAAACAGCAGAAGAAATCGCCCAATATTTTTCTACAGTCACCCTAGAGCAAGTTTATGCTACAATTCTGTACTATTTGGCCAACAAGGAAAAAGTAGGTAAGTATTACCAAGATTGGTTAGACTACTGTGAAAAAGCACAAGCAGAATACGATAAAAACCCGCCTCCAGTTGTAGCTAGATTAATTCAGTGGAAGGAACAGCAAAAAGCAGCTAAACAGACAGAAGCTTTAAAGAATGACTATTAAATATTTGATTGATGAAAATATGCCGCCTGTGTACAAACAGCAACTTTTAGCCCAACAACCAAACTTAATTGTCCGCATAGTTGGGGATTCAGATGTTCCCCCTAAAGGTACAAAAGACCCAGAAATATTGCAATGGTGCGAACAAAATGGCTACATATTTGTTACAAATAACCGCGCTTCTATGCCTGTACATTTGAGGGAACATTTAGCTGAGGGGCGTCATATACAGGGTATTTTGGTGCTGCGTCCAAGGACAAATATAGGCCAAGTAATTGAGGAGTTAATTGCTATTGCTGGAGCTTCTTTTGAAGATGAGTATAAAGACAGAATTGACTATATTCCCTTGGAATGAGGTACGACAATTTTTGGGAATAAAATTTGTTGCGATCGCCAAATATTTTTGCCAAACTGAAGTAGGGTGCATTAGAACGATCGCATTAATAATTATCCAAAATTCTGTATATTGACACACTCTACAAACTTATCTAAAAAAAGGTAAAATATGACAACAACTATTGACATCGGCACTCTCATTATCCGCACACCTGAAACCTGCGGAAATCGTCCCATAATTGCAGGAACCAGAATTTCTGTCAGAGTATTGAAAACAAAGGCGATGGCGTTATAGTCGTCCGAGTTAGCGTTCCTTCCGACGCCAATAAAGAAAAGATTCACAGCGACTTCACCCAAAATTACGCCCTAGCACTTAAAGCCGTAGAAGAAAAATATAAAGCCGAATTACAAGCCAAAGATAGAGAAATTCAAATTTACCGCGAAAAAAGCGTCGATATGAAAGAAATTATTGGTTTGTTGGCAACCAGACCCATTAATGTTAATAATGAAGTTATAGCAACATCCGAGAGTAAATCTATGTCAGAAGCGAACGAATACAACCTGCAAGATGCCAAAATAACGGGTAGTAATGTCGGCACAAACTACGGCACTCAAGTAGGTACGCAACACAACTACGCGGCGCAACAAAATCTAGCTGAAGCCGCAAAAGATATTCAGCAATTACTACAACAACTGTCTGAAAGTAACCCGACTAATACTCCATCGGAAAAAATGGTAGTAGTGGAAAAAGCAATTAAGCAAATTGAAGCCGACCCCACTTTGAGAGAACGGGTAATAGGTGCGCTAAAATCTGGTGGAATTGAAGCATTTAAAGAGTTGATCGATCATCCGTTAGTGAATATTTTAATAGCCGTTTTGGAAGGTTGGCAAGTAGGAGATTGACAAAATATAATAATGAATAAATAAAAGAATATTGTATGAATATTTAGCAGTATAAAGAATATTGGATTTTAAATATGTAGAAGGTGATAATAATTGCTTTGGCTATTGCTGAACGAGGTAGCAAACGGATAAAGAATCTCAAGTAGGCGTGTGGTTGCTAACTCAATTTCAGCAATAGCTTTTCAGGCTTATTTTACCCTAATTGGCATCGATGAATTGCCCGATCGCATCTTTCACCAACGGCCCGTCTTCATTCCTTGTATAGTAAGTACGTCCTTTTTCGATGAAAGATGTTGCAGTATCAATCATATCATTAATAGTCCGATCTGTTGCATCATCTATTTCTTCCGTCAGCTTTTTACCTGTAAATCTGTTTGTCCGTTGTCCTGGTGGCAATACTTGACGAGTATCCTTATAAGTCTCATTAATTTTCGATCCAAATCTTTCATTTAAATCGAATTGAAGACGTAAATAACGCTTTGCTCCAAATTCACCCAAAATCTGTTTGCAAATCGTAGTATCAATTTCCGAAGTTGGCTCCATAAATACATCAACAACGTGTTTTACCCAGTCCAAAGTTTTCCAAGCTTTTACTTGCGAATATTCGTAAGGTTCCCCCGTTCTGCCAGTACCGATAGATAACACTGAAATGTCTTCCAGTCTTAGATTATCGAGTTTATATTTTTGCTTGATTTCTGGAGATACATTGCTAGCATTACTAACTCTTAAGGCTAGGCTGATGGCAGCCAAAGAAGGATTATTAGCGGAAACTCCACCATCAATATGTGGAAAAGACCAATTGCCAAACTTGTCTTTATTGTACGGTTTTAACTCATAAGGTGGAAAGAAAGTAGGCGCGGATGAAGAACAAACGCAAATCTCCCATAAAGGAGTATCATCATACCACCGTTCTCCTAAATCTGGATGACAATTAGTAAAAAATGTCGTATTACGATACAGAGTATCGTAAGCTGGAATTAATATAATCGGGCTTTCAACTTTGCTGATTATTACATTCCCCAACGTAGCTTTGAGAGCTTTAATCAATCCATCATGAGAATATTTAGATGGAGAAAAAGCATTGATTATTTGTCGAATTGGGTCGGGCCAAAAGCTTTCCGTTTGAGGAAATATGTCTTTGCCATAATCTTGATAAAGCTTAATTAGTTGCTCGCTGTTTTTTTGGGCTGCAATTCCAGCAGTTAATAGCGAACCAGTAGAAGTTCCTGCCACCATATCAAAGTATTCGTGTAAAGCTAAACCTTTACGTTCTTTGACTTGCCGTTCAACTTCTTGCAGAATGCGTGCAGATATGGCGCCCCGCATTCCACCGCCATCTAAGCTCAGAATTTTGAAAGTCATGGGAATTTTCTCCGTAGTGATACCCTGATTTATGCTATAAGCTGGGGTTAGTTTACACTTGCAATTTGTCAAAGAGCAAGCCCACTTCAAAATCTGTGATTAAAAAGTTTGTCGCGAGGATTAAATCGATAAAGAAAAGGCTGCATAATTTCCTTGGTTTGCAGCCTTTGAAGAGCGAATAAATTATGATTAGTAAATGCGATCGAACTTTTCATCAAGAGCGATCGCATAACAGCTAACGCAACTTACAGAATTTCCGTTCGCGATCGCTCTCCGGTTCCTGCCAAGAAAAAGCAAAATGGCTCACCGTCTGAATTTGGGGTGCTACTTGACGAATTGCCTGCATTTGCAATTCTAAAGGCGGACGATTAGTAACCGACTTACTCCAATCTCCTGCCAAAGCCGGTCTAATATCCGTACCAGGAGAAGCAAGACTTAACACCCGTTGCAATTCGTTCAAAATACAACCAGTTTCTCCACAATTGGAATACATCATGGGATGCCACTCCATCGTACTGGGAAACCGATCCCAAGGTTGCACCCGGGAATCGTATCCCCCCTGACCGACCGCTTGATTACCGCCAGGGAAAAATACTGCCCCCGTAGCAATACCCCTTTGCTGTGCTGGTTGTGCTGCTGCTGCCAGAAAATCCAACACCCCTTGTGCAGCATGGGCTACGCTAAGTTGCCATAAATCCCGTTGCAGCACAGATCGACTTTGGGCTAAATTTTTGTTTTGCTCGGGATTGCGACCTTGCCAAAGAGCTTGTTCTTCTTCCGGATACGTTGTGTTAACCTGAGTCACATCATCGTTATTCACAAACCCTCTACTTAAAAATCGCCGAATTAACTCAAGTCCTTGATTATTAATCGCCCTTTGCAACAGAACTTGTCGCGCTGCATCCCCGTAAATCCACAAATCTTGCACTTTCGTAGCTACAGAAGCACTTCCCGTTCCTCGCGGATAGCGAATGTAGTCAAATAATACTCCATCTGGTTTCCGTTTAACCACTGCTTCTACTAGCTGACGGTAATCTTCTCGCGCTTGGGTGTTGTAAGGATCGACAAAAGCTTTAGCGGCATCACCTTTCGTTAAATCCGTATCTATACCCCCATCCGTTAGAACTTCTATACTGGTTTTTCCCGCACCATTCCTAGCCAGTACCCCTTGTCGATCGGGCCGCTGGGCGTAAGCATAACCGAAATTCATCGTAAACATCCAAGCGTAGACTTTTAAACCCCGCTGGCGGCCTTTTTCAATAGTTTCAGCTAATAAGTCCCTTCTTTCTGCCCCAGGTATATCAATCACGGATTGCCAAACCGTAGGATTATCTGTTTTCGGCAATAATACCTGAGCATCGTAAAACACTTCAACGTAAACTTCGTTATAACCTTTGTTGACCGTCCAATCCAAAAGTTTTTCCAATGACCCAGGACGGATATCACAAGGGTACAGGCGCAGCCAAATCGCTTGATTGCGCGGCCAATTTAAGGTGCGGCACTCCTGCAATTGTTTTGCCTGTTTCGCCACTAAAAGTTGATACTTGTTCTGAGCATCGCCATCGCCTTTTAACGCTGCCAGCCGCAGGTTTTCTTTCTCTTTCACAGATTCTGGCGGTAACTGACAAGGCACTAATACTTGTGCTTGGGCTGGTTTATTTCCAATATATGGACTAACCAGACTACCGGCTAAAACTCCGATTAAAATACCGATCGAAAAACGACTTGGGCGTCGCGTCATCGCTGTGAGTGCTTTCAACATTCCATCAAGCAGAAAGAAAAAATAGTTCTAGGAAATCATCAGCCCTAAGGACTCCTGCTCACTCCACTGGTAGCCATTGGCCAACAAAAGCCTCTGGGCGATCAGTAAAAGGCAAAGCTTTTAGAAAGTTTAAGCTAAATTGTCCTTTGGGGAAATTTAGGCTAATTTCTGGGCACCCAAGTTAATTAAAGGGAAGCAGCCTATGCTTTGCAGCAGTATAACAGGTGAAATAAAATTCGGGCTAGATCTACACCTGTCTGATAGATCCTTTAGCTATATTGAGAATACGCATCAAATCTGACTGGCAAAAACCTCATCCCCAGGTAGAAACACACAGAAATTGGCTGCGATCGCTTACTTAGTCTATTGAGTAAACTTTCTGGCAAGTAAGGCTGTACTCTTTCTGGCAAATCTTCTTTGTAAATCAACAATCTCTATACGAGGATTTAAACTAACATTCAGTACAAAATTTATCGAAAATAGTAAAAAACTAAATCTGTAGTATACGAAACAAACATGGGTTAGCAAAAAAGCTGACTAAAATTTACCAGGAAAAATTTTAAATAAAGTGTTAAGTAGTTGGGATATCAAGGTAGATAGTAGAAAAGTTTTCGCCCCTCACTTCCGTAATTTCCCCAAATTTTCCGAAAAAACTGCTTTTGAGAATGCCAATTCAAAATTCGAGTGGCAGAATTGAAATAATAACTAACTAAATATTTGATCACTATCAAACAGAGAGGTTCCTGTGGCTCTTTATGCTGAACTGCACCGCCACTTGGGGGGTTCTGTTGTACCTCGCATTTTGTGGCGATATTTTCATCGCGCTAATTCCGATTTAGCTGTCCGTTTTCCAGAATATCCGGCGTTTGAAGAGTTTTATACGAAACCCCGCAATACTCTGGATGAATATTTGGAATTGCATACCTTAGTAGAAGGAGTGCAAACTCCGCAAGCGTTGCCGTATTTTATCTCCCGATTAATTCGGGGTGCGTATATTTTTGAGAATTTGGCATATTTGGAATTACGTTATACTCCCTATTTACGCACCTCGGAGCATCTCAATCAGCACCAAAGAATCGACCAAATGGCTGAAATCGTGCAGATTGTGGGGGAAGCTAGCTTGGTGAAGGAATATCCTATCGTCACCAGCCAAATTTTGTGTATGCACTCACGACTGCCTTATGAAGTGAACAAAGCTATTGTCGAGTTGGCTGCTTGCAGTAAAGGATCTGTTTGTGCAGTAGACTTGGCGGGGGGAGATGCTCACTATGGGGAACGATTGGATGAGTTTGTCCAATTGTATGCTTATGCGCGATCGCTCGGACTCAAAACCACCGGTCATTTGTACGAAACTACTGAAGGTTGTTATCCCGAACTGCTACCTTATTTAATGAGGATCGGTCACGGTATCCAAATTCCCCTGCGCCATCCAGAATTATTAAGTCAGTTAGCATCTGAGAATCAGTGCTTGGAAGTTTGCCCGACTACTTATCTCAAAACTGGCACTCTCGAAGATATCGAGCAACTGAAAATAGTATTCGATCGCTGTTTTGATGCAGGAGTAGATATTGCCATTTGCACCGACAACGCCGGACTGCATAACGTGCGCTTGCCTTTCGAGTACGAAAACTTGCTCACCCACGATATTATCGGTTTTGAAGAACTGCAAGCTTGCCAAGATGCTGCCTTCCGCCATGCCTTTGCTTGGCCATATCAAGAAAGACCCGCATCTTTGTTAACCGGGTTATTTCAAGCCACGATTGAAGGTAATGGGAATGGCGGAAAAGTTCAACCAGAACTCGTTCGTTATTAAATAAAATCAAAAAGCATTTGCTAGTAACATCTTGTTTCTCTATCACTAGATGCCATTAACAAATGCTTTTTGTTAGAGCAGGAAACTTTAAGAGGCGGTTCACAAACCTTGTCTCAGAGCAGATTCTACCTGTTTTAATTCTACTTCCAGACGATTCTTTAATTTCTCTGGCAGGGGACGATTCGGATAGGAACTGTAATGTGCAGCTAACCCGTTTAATACTGTCCGCATGGTGGTGAATGAACGGAGAGTGGTAAGAGAGTTATCTCGACGATAGCGAGCGGCAAAGTCATTGATTCTTTGACGTGCTTCTGCCTGAAGCGCTGCTTTATCGGGTGAATTATCTGGTAATTCGATCGCGTTTCTGAGAACGTTCACCAGAGCCAAGGTATCGTCGGTATAATTCCCCGTGATACCTGAGGGGCTAGAGCAGCCAATCAAAGCGATCGCCATTACTAAAACCAAAGCAAGCAGACGGGACAAATAACGCTTCATAAACATTCACTTTTTACAGACAGAAACAAATCCATGCTCCATCCTATCTTGGATTGGTACTGCAGGGATCGAAATCTTTCTGAGGGAGGGAAAGGAAGTAAAGGATGAAGTCTAAAGTCTGAAGTCTGAAGTCTGAAGGATAAAAATTAAATAATTATCCCCTTTTCCCTTTCCCTTTTCCCCTTAACCAAACCGTCCGCTGACATACTCGCGAGTAGACTCTTCTTTCGGACTTTGGAAAATTACCTCTGTCTTGTCATACTCCACTAGATAACCCATGCGTCCGCCTTTTTCTGTCGGCTGAACGTTAAAAAATGCTGTCATATCAGATACCCGCGAAGCTTGCTGCATATTGTGGGTAACGATCGCGATCGTATATTGCTCTTTTAATTCGTGGAGCAAATCTTCAATGCGAAGCGTGGAGATCGGATCGAGAGCAGAGCAAGGTTCATCCATTAAAATTACATCGGGCTGTACTGCGATCGCTCTAGCAATACACAATCTTTGCTGTTGTCCTCCAGATAGAGACAAGCCACTTTGCTTTAACTTATCTTTTACCTCATCCCATAAAGCGGCTCCCCGTAGCGATCGCTCTACCAACTCATCCATATCCCCCTTGTAGCCGTTGATCCTTGCACCAAAAGCCACGTTGTCATAAATAGACTTAGGAAAAGGATTTGGCTTTTGAAACACCATCCCAATTCGACGCCGTACTTCCACCGGGTCTATATTTTGAGCGTACAAATTTTGATTTCGGTAATAAATTTTACCTTCTGCCCGGAAACTTTCAATTAAATCGTTCAGTCTATTAAAGCATCGAAGCAGAGTACTCTTACCACAACCTGAAGGCCCGATAAATGCAGTAATTCGGTTTTTCGGGATCTCCATATTAATATCCCGCAAGGCCAGAAAATTGCCATAGTAAACATTGACATTTTCTACCTGTAAAATGGTATCTGTTGATTGAACGGTAGCAGAATTAAATCTCATAATTGGTTTGTTTTTAGTAGGGCTGACGCACCCTTATTAACTGAAACGCAAAAACTTTTGCTCTTTTTTTGGCTTTAGCTGCCTAAATCTTTAGCTGCATGATAAAGCCTAACTAATCGCCGAGGTCTTTCCCGAAAACTGGCCATTTAAATACCAGTTACTTTTTACTTTAATAATCAAACCTTGCTTAGAGTGTACAATTACAGACCTTTCGATCTTCCTCTATTGGATAAATCTATCTCTCGGCAGAGGTAGCCCTATAAAAGCATATTAGCTCATTATTTAAAATCTGAACCATTAAGTTTTTTTTTCTCTCTCCTAACTGTCGTTAATTTTTATACTTATTTCTAGATTACCCATAAACTTTTTGGCGAGTTACCCAACGAGCGATCGCACTTGTAGCTAGCACTAACAGTACCAAAATTAAAGATGCTGCCCAAGCTAATTCTTGCCAGTTCTTAAACGGAGAAATGGCAAAGTTAAACACTAAGACAGCTAGAGAAGGAGTGGGTGATAATAAATTTTTCGGCCAAAATTGAGCGAATAGAGCAGTAAATAGCAAAGGAGCAGTTTCTCCGGCTGCACGCGCGATCGCCAAAGTAGCTCCCGTTACAATAGCAGGTAAAGCAGCTGGTAAAACTACTTTCGCCACAGTTTGATAATTAGTCGCTCCCAATCCGACCGCAGCTTGTCTCAAATCCTGAGGTACCAACTTTAAAGCTTCATCAGTAGTCCGCACGATGACTGGCAACATTAGAACTGACAAAGCTACTCCTCCAGCGATCGCAGAGAACTTACCTACCGTGAGTACTACGATCCCATAAGCAAATACCCCAGCAATAATTGATGGAATACCGCTCAATACGTTAGTAGCAAAGCGAATCCAACGAGTTAATGAGCCTTTACTAAATTCTGTTAAATAAATAGCTGCCAATACGCCAAAGGGAATGCTGATTAAAGCACCAATTCCTACCATAATCAGCGTACCGATAATCGCATTACCAAAACCACCTCCCTGCACTAAAGGTGGTGGGGGTAGTTCGGTAAATACCCTGATGCTTAAAGTACTAAACCCTTGGATACCAACATAAAAAAGCACCGCCAGCAAAGGTAAAAGAGCCAATCCTCCGCAAATAAAGGTTAATATTGTCATCACCGTACCAAATAAAGTACGGGGAGACATGAGCGAAGGAGTCAAACTCCTAGTCGGGTATCCGTAAAAATTCTTATCTTCTACACTTTGGTTCATAATTGCTAGTTGGTCATTGGTTATTTTTGCTTTACTTTTATCGGTTAAAGAATCATTAAATGCGCTTGACTCTGATCACGATTAACTCAGCTAAAACGTTCACTAGCAAAGTCAACAAAAACAAAATTAATGCCGCATACATTAGAGCAGACACTTGCAAACCGCTAGCTTCTGCAAATTGATTTGCCAGCAGAGATGCGATCGTATTAGATGGAGCTAGCAAAGAAGGACTAATATTATTAGAATTTCCGATTACCATCGTAACGGCCATTGTTTCTCCCATTGCCCGTCCCAGTGCTAGCATGATCGCACCGACAATGCCAGAAAAAGCTGCCGGAATCAACACTTTAAAAATAGTTTCCCAACGAGTTGCTCCCAGTCCCAGCGATGCTTGCCGTAATTCCGGAGGCAAAGAAATTAACGCATCGCGAGAAATTGCGGTAATAATTGGCAAAATCATAATCGTTAAAATTACACCCGCAGGTAACATTCCCGGGCCTTGAGCGGGAGTACTAAAAATTGGCAACCAACCCAAATAAGTATGTAGCCATCCTCCGATATTGTTTAAGATGGGAATTAAAACAAAAATTCCCCACAAACCATAGACTACGCTGGGAATTGCCGCCAAAAGTTCTACTAAAAAAACTAATATTGTTTTTATAGATACTGGCAAAAAATTTTCGCTCAACAAAATAGCCGTACCTACCCCAATCGGTACGGCTAATATCAGAGCAATTAACGCACTAACTATAGTTCCATAAATAGGAGCCAGTACCCCGTATTCATTATTAACGGGGTTCCAAGTACTATTAACTACGAATCCCAAACCGTATTTAAAAATAGCTGGGATCGCATCGCCACCTACCTGAAAAGCTATCCAAAGCAAGATTCCTGCCACTGCTAATGCAAATAGCCGAGTTACCCAAATAAAGCCACGATCCAAAAATTTTTCTACTTGCGATCGCGGCTGAATATCACTTCGATCGTCTGATGCTAGTTCATTCATAACTGAGTTGAGAACGATTTTTTATAAAATCCAAAGATATAATTCTAGCTGATTTCTGGACTCAAAGGAGATTATAGATTTAGTTAATCACCTTTGAGTTTCATTGTAGTTATCTAGTTTTGCGGCTGGCTAGCAGAAGTGGTATCGCCAACAGCAATTTTGTAATCCGGACTGATTTGATCGGCAACCGCAGCAACTTTTTGCGCCACGCTTGCTGGGAGGGGAACATAGCCTAGTTCGGCGCTATTTTTTTGCCCTTCTGTTAAACCATATTCGATCATCGCTTCGATCGCTTTTGCTTGTGCCGGATTCGGATATTGCTTGTAAGCAAGTAACCAAGTGTAGCTAACAATTGGATAAGAATCCGTTCCTTCCGGATCGGCAATAAACGATCGCAAATTTTCCGGCAATGTTACGGCATCAAGAGTTTTAGAAGCAGAGCCTTCAGTCGGGGTGACAAAGTTACCTGCTTTATTTTCCAAAGCAGCATATTTCAAACCGGTTTGTTTAGCATAACCATATTCAACATAGCCAATAGAGCCTTGTGATTGTTGAACTTGGGCAGTCACTCCTTCATTACCTTTAGCAGAAATTCCTACAGGCCAGTTGACACTTTTTCCTTCGCCTACTTTGGTTTTAAACTCTGGACTGATCTCGCTCATATGTTTGGTGAAAACACCTGTTGTACCGCTACCATCAGAACGAGTTACCACTGTAATAGGTAAATTGGGAAGATTAACACCTGGATTAGCCGCTACAATTTTGGGATCGTTCCAGTTCTTGATGTTTCCCAGTAAGATATCTGTGTAAACTTGTCTTGGCAGCTTTAAGCCAGTTTCAATCCCAGGCACGTTGTAGGCTAGCACTATACTACCAGCTGTCATGGGTAGCATTAATACGCCTCTTTGTACTTTGGCAATTTCTTCATCTTTCATCGCCACATCGCTTGCGCCAAAGTCTACAGTTCCAGCGACAAACTGCTCAACTCCTGCACCGCTACCAATCGACTGATAGCTAACTTGTAGTTTCGGATATTTTTTGTTTAGATCTACAAACCAACGTTGGTACAGGGGTGCTGGAAAAGTAGCTCCCGCACCAGTCAACTGTACGTCTTGTGCTAGATCCAGTTTACTGGGAGCCGCTGCTTGAGGGCCTGTCGCAGGAGCAACCGTAGGCGAAGCACCAGGAGCAGGTGTATTAGTTGTATTGCCCCCTGGATTGTTTGCACCAGTACAAGCACCTAAGCTGACTGTCAGAGCTAAGACGGAAATAGACTTAACTAGACGAGTTGAATCAACGAGATTGATACGGAAAAGCATCCTTTTAGGTTTGAGTCTTTTTACAGGGAAACCCCTAGAATCATAGCGCCCATTGGTAAAGGTAAGGTTAACAATTGTCAAAATTGACCAGCTTGTAAAGCTAAGTGTAAATTATTTATCTTTATTTAAATTTATGAGATTATATATTAGCTAAATAATAATTAATATAAAAATTTTTGCTAAAGAATAACATTTTAATTAAAAGATTAGAATAACCTAATGTATTTGGCAAGAGAGGAAAAGTAAAAGGAAGAAAAAATCATATTTTATAATAAAGGAGTTTTGATTTCCCCCCGCCTCCCTGCCTCCCTGCCCCTGCCCCTCTTGTTCGAGTGCAACAAACTGGGGTAGATTCGGACAGTACGCGATTAGAGGGTCAAGCGTGGTTCAAGCCTCTTTCTCATCTTCCAGTCATTCATCAAATGCTGATTTCCCCTGGAAGTCCGAAGAGTCATTGCGAGAATGGCTTTTCGAGCTAGCCGATCGAATTATTGCAGGAGTTCACCTGAGTCGAGCAGAAGCTCATGCACTTACCGAAATAGAAGGGCAAGAAAATATCCTGCTCTTGTGCGAAGCTGCCGATAAAGTGCGACAAGCTTGTTGCGGTAACACGGTAGATTTATGCAGCATTATCAATGTTAAGTCGGGCAATTGTTCGGAAAACTGCTCGTTCTGCTCCCAGTCAGCCCACCATCCTGGAGCAGATTCGCCAGTTTATGGTTTAAAAACTACAGAAGAAATTCTGGCCCAAGCCAAAGCAGCCGAAGCAGCCGGAGCAAAAAGATTTTGCTTGGTAAGTCAGGGACGCGGCCTTAAATATAACAGCCCTAAATCAGGAGAATTGGAACGGATTTTAGAAACAGTCCGACAAATTACTGCCGAAACTAATATCAAACCTTGTTGTGCCTTAGGAGAAGTCACTCTAGAACAAGCACGAGCTCTTAAGGAAGCTGGCGTAACTCGCTACAACCATAACCTGGAAGCTTCAGAAAACTTTTATCCGGAAATCGTGACCACCCATACTTGGCAAGATCGAGTAGAAACGGTCAAAAATCTGAAAGCTGCCGGAATCCAAGCTTGTACTGGCGGTATCATAGGTATGGGCGAAAGCTGGTCGGATAGAGTGGATTTAGCTTTGGCATTGCGAGAATTAGAGGTGGAATCAGTTCCCCTAAACTTGCTGAATGCCAGACAGGGAACTCCTTTAAGCGATCGCTCGAAACTCGATCCCTATGAAGCGCTCAAAGCGATCGCGATCTTTCGGATGATTCTACCCAAACAAATTATCCGTTACGCTGGCGGACGGGAAGCCGTGATGGGCGAACTGCAAGCTCTGGGACTGAAAGCGGGAATTAATGCCATGCTGATCGGTCATTATCTAACTACTTTAGGTCAAGCCCCAGAACAAGACCATGCTATGCTCGCATCCTTAGGACTCCAAGGCGGGGAAGCGCCCGTTCCTTAGTATGAAGGGAGGAGAAAAGGGGAAAAAGGAAAAAGGTGGAAAGGGAGGAAATTTTTTAATTTTTTCACTTTATCCTTTATCCTTCATATTTCATCCTTCATAATTCATCGTTCTTCAATCGAAAATCTCAAATCTAAAATCGACGTGTTTTCTGCCACTGAACTGCTGTGGGCATTCATTGGGTTAATGCTCACTATTGGTGGTACCTTTCTAGAAGCTTCTATGGCTAGTCCGCCTTGGCTGTGGAGTCAGTCTGGCATACCGACTTACTCCTTAGGCGTGACTTATCAGATCGGTGCCGTGCTGCTGGTAGGTTGCCTTGGCGGTAAAAACGCCGGTGCCTTGTCTCAAATTGCATATCTTGCTTTAGGCTTAACTTGGTTGCCAGTTTTCACTCAAGGTGGCGGCATCAGTTATATTAAAGAGCCTAGCTTTGGATATTTGCTAGGCTTTGTTCCCGGTGCTTGGTTATGTGGTTTGCTAGCCTTTCGGATGCCATCGAAATTAGAGTCTTTAGCATTGAGTTGTGTTTGTGGGTTAATAACCATTCATGTTGTCGGTATTGTTTATTTGGCGATCGGCCATTTCTTAAACTGGACGAATAGCACTGCTGTTTCTCTTGTACCAACTATTTTGAGGTACTCTTTGTTTGCACTACCAGGACAGCTAGCAATTATTTGTGCAGTAACAGTCTTAGCGTTCTTTTTGCGACGCATCATGTTTTATTAGTCATTGGTTATTTGTCATTCGTCACTAGTCATTTGTTACTAGTAATTTATCAAAAAACATTTTTGATGAGTAATTATTAGCTGAATAACTATGAGCGATGACCGATGACTGATGACTAATGACCGATGACTAATGACCAATGACTAATGACTAATGACCAATGACAAAAAATCGATTATTTTGGATTGTTGCCCCGATCTGTTTAGTTTTAGATCAATTGAGTAAATACTTGGTAGTGCAGAATTTCCGGCTGCATGAAACATGGCCATTATGGAAGGGTGTATTTCATTTAACTTATGTGAGAAATCCCGGTGCGGCATTTAGTTTATTCAGTCAAGGGGGTGGGTGGTTGCGCTGGCTATCTTTGATAGTTAGTTTAGGGTTGATTGCCCTTGCCTTGTTCGGGCCCGATCTGTCACGCTGGGAGCAACTAGGCTACGGCTTTATTTTGGGTGGCGCGATCGGAAATGGGATCGATCGCTTTTTATTGAACTACGTAATCGATTTTCTCGATTTTCGGTTAATTAATTTTCCCGTGTTTAATCTGGCAGATGTATCTATTAATTTAGGTATTGCTTGCCTATTCATTTCTGCTTTCCGGAAAAACGAGCAATCTAAAAGTGGTTCTTAGTAGGATGAGTAAGAGGTAAGTGGGTGAGTGGGAGATGTGGAAATGGGAAGATGGGGCGGTGGTGAGATGGAGGGGATGCGATGAGGCAGGGAAAACTCTTGACTTCATCCTTCACACTTCATCCTTCATCCTTTCCAATTGCCAATCGAAAATCGAAAATCGGAAATCTAAAATTGAACTATGACTTCTCCGCAGCGCCAACGTCCACCAAAAACTAATTTTGGGGCAATTGTCACCCAAGTAGTTCAAACAGTTCAAGCAAAAGTTAACTTTTCTCAACTGGTACTCAAACCTAATACGAGAGTGCCAGAATTGCGAGTGGAGGATAGCGATACGAACAATACAGAAGTTTACCCGTTGTTGGGCGATCGCTATACTTTAGGACGCAGTTCTCGATCGTGCGATATCGTGGTGCGTAATCCGGTAGTCAGCCAAATTCACCTGTCTTTGAGTCGCACCGGACGCCGCCAGAAGTCTTTTTTAATTAAAGATGAAGGTTCGACTAACGGAATTTATCGGGGTAGAAAACGGCTTAAATCTAAGTTACTGCGACATGGGGATATTTTAACGTTGGGGCCGCCGGAATTGGCGCAGTCCGTGCGGGTGCAGTTTTACGATCCGCCACCTTGGTATGTAAAAGCTTCTACTTGGGCTGTTTACGGTATTAGCGGCGTCACGGCATTAGTAACGCTGGCAATTCTTTTGGAGTGGCAAAAAATTCCGGTGCGTCCTTTGCCGACAGCGACGGGAGGGCCAGTCATAGTTTATGCTCGTGATGGGCAACCCCTGCGGCAACCGCGTAATAACGCTCACGTAGAAATGCAGCGTTTATCGGATTTTTCTCCTTATTTGCCAAAAGCGGTGATTGCTTCGGAAGATAAGCGTTTTTATTGGCACTTGGGAATCGATCCGATCGGGATTGCCAGGGCTAGTTTTATTATCAGTAAAGGTGGCGATCGCCAAGGCGGTAGTACTGTTACGCAACAACTCGCGCGCAGTTTATTTAGAGATTATGTAGGTTATCAAGATTCTCTAGGGCGAAAACTGCGAGAAGCTGTAGTTGCTCTTAAACTAGAATTTTTGTATGGCAAGGATTATTTACTGCTGACTTATTTGAATCGCGTTTTTTTGGGAGGAGATGCTTACGGTTTTG
Source organism: Leptolyngbyaceae cyanobacterium (assembly GCA_036703985.1). Taxonomy (GTDB): domain Bacteria; phylum Cyanobacteriota; class Cyanobacteriia; order Cyanobacteriales; family Aerosakkonemataceae; genus DATNQN01. Next base: position 4,658 of record DATNQN010000071.1, on the reverse strand, counting down.
AGGATGCTTCTCAGTTTTATTTTGGCAAGTCAGCTAGAGATATTAACGTGGCGGAAGCTGCCACATTAGTATCGTTTTTGCCTGCTCCGAATACTTTTAACCCTTGCGATCGTCAGGGAATCAGAAGGGCAACTAATCTTCGCAATCTGGTGATCGCTCAGATGCTCGGGCAGGGCAAAATAAGCCAAGAAGAGGCGAATCGAGCCAGACGATCGCCTTTGGAAGTTAGTCCGAAAGTTTGTCAAGAACAAGCAAATACGATCGCGCCTTATTTCTACAGTTATGTTTTCAACGAATTAGAAACTATTTTGCCGGAAGCTGCCAGAGAGGGAAATTATATCATCGAAACCTTTCTGAATTCTCGCATCCAACGGCAAGCCGAGCAATCTTTGCGTAATGCGATAAATAATGCTGGAGCAAATTTTCGGTTTTCCCAAGGTGCAATTGTTACTCTTGATTCCAGCACGGGAACCATTTTAGCGATGACTGGCGGTTTAGATTACACTCAAAGTCAGTTTAATCGCGTTACTCAAGCTCACAGACAAGCTGCATCGACTTTTAAGGTTTTTGCTTATGTAGCTGCCCTCGAACAAGGCATTTCTCCTTATAAATCTTATTCTTGCGCTCCTTTAGTTTGGGTGAGTAGTTATCGAGGTTGCGAAAGAGTGGGTGGTGCTAGTACCGATATGTTTAATGGGATCGCTCAATCGGAAAATGCGATCGCATTAAGAGTAGCGCGGGATGTCGGTTTGAATAAAGTAGTGGATATGGCCCATCGTCTGGGAATTGAATCGAAACTGAATCCCGTACCGGGTTTAGTTTTGGGGCAAAGTGAAGTTTACGTGCTGGAAATGACAGGTGCTTTTGGTGCAATCGCCAATCGGGGCGTGTGGAATCGCCCTCACGCGATCGCGCGTATTTTGGATAGTAGTGATTGTAGCGATCGTAATAACCCAAAAACCTGTCGAGTAATTTATTCCTACGATCCGGCTAGCGATAGTAAACGAGTCCTGCAACCTCAAGTAGCTTCTCAAATGACTAATTTACTACAAGGCGTAGTCAGAAGTGGCACCGGACGCAGCGCATCTTTAGGATTAGGAGAAGAAGCAGGTAAAACAGGTACGAATAGCGATAATCGCGACCTCTGGTTTATTGGTTTTATTCCCTCTCGCCAATTAGTGACCGGCATTTGGTTGGGGAATGATAATAACTCTCCTACCAGAGGAAGTAGCGCTCAAGCAGCACAAATTTGGGGTAACTATATGCGGCAAGTGATTCGCTAATTTAGGCTGGGTAATAAGTGAGAGAACATTGAGGATGTTTGAATTACTGTTTTTATACTCACAAATTGCTTCAGGGTTAGAAGCCGGGTTTTTTGCAACTGTCCTCACCTGAAACCCTAGATTTTTGGTTGAAAAACCCGGTTTATTTAGCCTTATTGAGAAAGGTGCAAGACCTGCGTATATCAAATCGTAAAAAATAAAATTATTTTTTGAAATAATCAATAAATTTATTCTTCTAACTTAATTTCTGAAATAGTAAATTTGGAAATACTTCAATGACTGGTAAAAGATATTTATTATTCTGGTCTGGACTGTTTTAATAAATTTAACCCACATTCAACATAGCGATTAATACTCATGAAAATAAAGTGTCGAATGTGGGAATTAAATTGATAAAAATAGGCGCAGGTATAGCGGCTATGAGATATCAACGAAATCCTCGCCAAGGACTCACCTGAGGAACGCCTCTAGGAGTAAAGACAACCTTAAAGTAAGCCAGAGGTTCTTGGTTATTAGTAGGCGAAGTAGTTGCAGTAGGAGAAATAGAAGACTTCAGTTTCGGTAAGGGAGTTTGGTTAAGGTAATCGGAAGCAGTTTGATTGCGAGCTTCATAGTCTACGATCGTGCCATCTGGACGCATCGCTACTCGATAAATCAATTGCTCTGGAAACCTGACACCAGCTTCCTTATTGTCCAAAATTTGCTTGTGAAGCTGTTGGTTTAAATCTCGTAAGATACCCGCATCGACAATTTCTAAACCTAAAGGTGTTGTAGTTGCTACCGCTCCTCGCCAGGGACTAACTTCCGGTACACCTTGAGGACTAAAGACGACCTTAAAATCAGCCATCGGTTTTTTAGCCGCATCAGGATTAACAGAAGGACTGACTAGCAATTTAGGTAAGGGAGTTTGCTCAACTACTGCATTAGCAGCGACATCTTCCGATTTATACCCCACAATTGCGCCATCCTCATTAACGGTTACCCGATAAACCAAATTCTTATCCCATTGCGATCGATTTTGCCAAGCTTGATTAATTTGGTTATAAAGTTTCCACTTTAAATCTTCCAGTTGGGTAGGATTGATAATCTCCGTACCGATCGTAGAAGTTGTAGTTAATTCTGAAGCAGCAGGAGAAGGAGTCACGGTTTGGGATGCGAAAGTTGATGCAGCAGGCGTTTCCGTGGCTAATGGCGTGGGAGAAATACTTTCCCCTACCAAAGATGATGACGGTGTTTCCGTCGCTAATGGTGTGGGAGAAATACTTTCCCCTACCAAAGATGATGATGGTGTTTCCGTCGCTAATGGTGTGGGAGAAATATTTTCTGGGCTTAAAGATGATGATGGTGTTTCCGTCGCTAATGGCGTGGGAGAAATATTTTCTGGTCCCAAAGATGACGGAGATGGTGTTTCCGTTGCTAATGGCGTGGGAGAAATATTTTCTAGTCCCAAAGATGACGGAGATGGTGTTTCCGTTGCTGAGGGTAAAGGAGATGCAGGTTGGTTATCGGTAGGCGGTACTGAAGCACCGGGAGTAGTCGAAACGGAACCAGGAGTTGGTTGAGGTAGCGGTTCATCCTTAATCGGTCTTTGTTCTTGGGGAACGGGAACGAAAAAGAGAGCTAAAGCCGCCACAGCTACAGTAGAAACCCCGATCGCAGCTGGTGCTGCTCGTTTGGCAATCGGTTGGTCGGAATTGGCAAATCGGCGTTCGACAGGTGCGATTCGGACTGGTAAACCTGGTAAAGTTTGGCTATCGGCAACGAACTGATCGATCGCCTCTACTAAATCGAACAATTGCACCGTAGTCAGATCGAGTTCGATCGGTGCGCTAGAAGCCGTATTACCAGTTAAACCATTGCTTGACGCGACGCTTACATCGCCTCGTCGTTGTACGATCAAACGATGTAAATTCGTACCGATCCGGCGCAGTTGCACCAACGGCGATTCGCTGTGGCTATCTAGGGAATGAGGTATACCGCTGAGAAACTCTTGGGCATAGTTACTGACTGCGGCGATCAAACTTTCAAAAAATTCTCGCCCACCAGTCAATGGTGGCCCAGAACCAGCCAAATGACACTCGGCATTCACCAAAATAGACATTACCGGACGCACGTCTAACTGGCCACTACCAGTAGTTGCATCACTCAACCCTTCTAAAACTAAAGTGCAATTGGGCAGACTGTACTGACGTTGGATGGTCATGTCAATTTTGGATTCAGCATGGGACAACCTCCTTATTATTATTCCCCCAGCTAGCTAACGATTCCCGTCAAGAACGAGAAGATATGGAAAAAGCGATCGGCAGGGGAAAACTGAGGAGGAATTTTTATTGATGATGGAGTAAGGGTTTTTAGCCACTAGGCATTACCCAGATCGAACAGGACAAATGACTAATGACTATGCAACTCATTACGCCTAATTAAATATCATATTTCGCCATCAAATAAGCTGCTCCAGAAGCGCTGCATTCCAGCAGTACCGGTACAAAATAACAACTCTCCTAACAGAGACATCGCTAGCTCATTTAATTTGTCATCATTGCTGTAAGCGATCACCCCAGATCGTCGGGGGTTCATTCGGCTGCGGAAGTGCTTGCGGAAGCGTTCCAGATAGTCAGAAAGTCGAAAATGATGCTCCATAGATAGCTGCTTCTCGCTTAATTGTTGATAAGCCAGAATCAACTGCCGAATCAAAACCGTCATCCGTCGCGCTAGGTAGCAAGCAATCACAACCAAGGCTTTTGCCTCTACCACAGTCAGGTTATGACGTTGGCTGTAACGTCGCAAAGGATTGGTACTGCGAAGCCGCCACAGGTTAACCCGATTTTTAATGATATCTTGCAATCCCAGTTCGGCAGCTAGGGTGAGGATGGCTTCGGAACCACCCAAATCCAAAGCTTCAATTGCCAAGAGAATCAAATCGATTTTCAGTCTGGCGCGACGAGGAATTTCGCGATCCTCAAAGGAAGGAGGAATGGGTAAGCTGTCCAAAATGACAGGAATAGATTGGGCAGGTGGAGTATCTAGATACATTACGCTTGCGGAGACTTTCATTCTAACTAGCTAAATTTAGGGGATGTGGACTGCGACAAAACCAATCTGGGTTACCAGCTAGCTTTGTTGACCTTTTTGTCTCAGCCTGAGTGCCACATCTCTACCCTAGCTATTGATCAATATATTCTGGTCTGGATTGTTTGTTTTTATATCAAAATTTGGCAAATCTTTTTTGTAATTCTGTAGTGTACGATTTCTGAGGCATCTAATTACAGGTTGGGATGAGGAACGATCGGGGAGGAAACGGATGAAGGATAAAAATTAAATAGTTTACCCTTTTTCCTTTTCCCCTTTCCCCCTGCCCCCTGCCCCCTGCCCCCT